>NZ_JAKUEU010000094.1:0-17815 GCF_022663075.1 Bacillus cereus group sp. BfR-BA-01441 | reverse complement strand
TACAAAATTATCCCATGACCCATATGGAATATACTGCATAGGATTTGGTGTAAATGATGTATACACCTGTAGATGACAACACGGAACTATATGCATTAATATTTCATCTCCTTCAAAATAATAATTCGTTCATGACAATTTATGTATTTTAAATTTAAGTAAAGTAGTAATACTGCCTAATTTTTAAAAATAGTTAAATCCAATTTACTAGAACAAAAATACATTCATGCAATGAGTATATAATTGGGTAAGAGGGGATATTTTATTATTTTAGCCAAGAAGACTCCTTCCTCAAGGAGCGTGAAGGGGCACAGCCCAGTGAGTAGGTGGGAGATGAATTGGCTTCGAACAAGGGATGGCAGGAAGCCATCTTAATTGTTCGACATACAGAAAGTGTTACTCCACTACCTATCGAATATACGTTTGGTGTATAATAGTCATATACCGAAATGGAGGTGAATCAAATAATGATGAATAAAGCCTATAAGTTTCGTATCTATCCAAATCAGGCACAAGCAATTCTAATCAACAAAACGATTGGATGTTCTCGCTTTGTATTCAATCATTTCCTATCCTTATGGGATCAAGCATACAAAGAGACAGGAAAAGGCTTGACCTATGGTACATGCTCTGCCAAACTACCTGCGATGAAGAAAGAGCTTGTTTGGCTCAAAGAAGTGGATAGTATTGCGATTCAGTCGTCTATTCGCAACCTTGCGGATGCTTATACACGCTTTTTTAAAAAACAAAACAGCGCACCGCGCTTTAAATCTAAGAAGAACAACGTACAATCTTATACCACAAAACAAACAAACGAAAACATTGCCGTTGTAGGGAACAAAATAAAGTTGCCGAAACTAGGCCCTGTTCGATTTGCCAAAAGTCGCGAAGTAGAGGGGCGTATTGTAAATGCGACTGTTAGACGGAACCCTTCTGGTAGATATTTTGTGTCACTATTAGTTGAAATAGAAGTACAAGAACTTCCGAAAACACATTCTTATATTGGAATAGATGTAGGACTAAAAGATTTCGCTATTTTGTCGGATGGGACACACTATGAAAATCCGAAGTTTTTCCGATCATTAGAAGATAAGTTGGCGAAAGCACAGCGTGTTCTTTCTAGAAGAATGAAAGGATCTTCTCGCTGGAATAAACAACGAGTAAAGGTAGCTAGAATTCATGAATACATATCAAATACTAGAAAAGATTACTTGGACAAAATTTCAACTGAAATCATCAAAAACCACGATGTTATCGGTATAGAGGATTTGCAAGTATCAAATATGTTAAAGAATCATAAGTTAGCAAAAGTAATTAGTGAGGTATCTTGGTCACAATTTCGATCCATGTTGGAATACAAAGCAAAATGGTATGGCAAACAAGTCATTGTCGTATCGAAAACATTTGCTTCTAGCCAATTATGTTCTTGTTGTGGATATCAAAATAAAGACGTTAAAAATCTAAACCTACGTGAATGGGACTGTCCTTCTTGTTGTACACACCATGATAGGGATATTAACGCAAGTATCAATCTAAAGAATGAAGCGATAAAGCTTCTAACCGCAAGGACTGCGGGGTTAGCCTAATCAATTAGAGTTCGATAGAACTCTTTACTTAGGAATCCCTCACTTCTAAACGAAGTGAAAGTGGGGGTAGTTCAAGGGATTTGAACCAAAAGAAACAGTCTTATAAATTGCTGAAGCGGATAATAACCGCTTAACTAAAACATACTTTGATCCAGGCTGGATTGTATTCAACAGTAGTACTGGGGATAAAAGTGATGTTCTTATATCTAACATTACTGGTACAGTTATGCTAAATTCTGATAAGGGTAATCAAATTAGTTTATCATGCATCCTAAATAACAACATGACCCTCTTGGGGAAGCAGTGTGGAATACGGTTTTTCAGATTCTTTATTTAACTAAAGATGGAGGGTTCCTTACTGAATGGCGGGATATTGTATCATCTGATTGTAGCTTAAAGAATTATCCTGTCAAGCACACGTAGCCTATTCCACGCAATATTATGATGATTTTGGGCAAATTCGTACTTTTATTAATATCTCCTCAACAACTTGGTATCCTTACCCTAGGTAACAAAAATTATTATTCAGATTATAAGAAGAAAGGGTGTCTCAATTTTAAATTATTGGCTTTTATCGCTAAAAATTTAATAAACTGTCATCTAAAAAGAAACTCTAGTTTAGCCAATAATTCATATAGGGTGCAGTTTCTATTTCATTTACAATATTTATTATACATGCTTCTCTGCAGTGTAATAAAAAAGACATTGAACAAATACGTTCAATGTCTTTTTCCCTCTAATATACTTGCCTTGTTTATCTTGTATTTATATACCAAGTAACTGCTTCTTTTTGGCGTTAAACTCATCTTCTGTAATAACACCCATATCGCACAGCTCTTTGAATTTCTTTAATTCGTCTGCTGTTGATATTGGAGCAGATACTTCTTGTGGTTGAGCTTCAGTAGGTTTGCTTTTTAAAGCATCTAGAACTTGATGGATATGATTATTAATGGATTTTGCTGAATCTTTATCTAACGCAACTTTGATCTTTTCTTGCGGAGTATCAATTGTTAGAAAGCCTAACCACATCCCTATTTCAAAAGATATATCATTTATCTTTTCATGATCTACTGCTTTGAATTTTTCACCAGTCATTGTTTTTTGTCCGAACATAATGCGTTTATTAGTTATGGCGTAGGCATAATAACCATCATGCTTTGTTGTAGATTGATAATCGTGCATTCCGATATAAGTCATATGAATTTTTTCGCCATTCATCAAGTTATCTTCTAATACCTTGAAGTGTTTTACACCCCACTTTTCATTAAAGCCAGAACCGAATTTATTATCTATACAGAATTGATACATTCCTTCAGCGCATGACAATGGATCCTCAGCAAGTTTTGCTACCCTTGCATCGATTGTAGCTTTCAATTCTTCGATAGTGTCCGTACTTACACTTACAACACCCAAGCCACCTGCTTTATGAAAGCAATCTGGGCATAGCCATGCATCAGATTTTAGTATTTTATAACGATTTAAACCAACCTTTGTATCACAAATACCACATACTGCCTTTTAAAAAAAAAACATAATTCTTCCTCCAGTTATATATATCGAATAGTAGCAAACAAACTAACATTCTACTAAATATTATAATTTATAAATATAAGTATAACACACCTAAAACACTATAGGATGCCAAACAAAGCCTTAACCTTTGTTTCTCTATAGTTTAAAAGGAAAAAAGACATTGAAACCAACTGTTCAATGTCTTTTTTCTTTTTAAATGTTTGTATACTCAAAGTATAATTTTTCTGGTTTTCCATACATGTTAATTTCATTTTGATATACGACAGCTAATGGCTGAGACATCTCAATGCTTTCCACATAGGATAATGAAGCAGTTGCTTCTATTTTTTCTTTAATCTCATTAGGAATGGCTGAGTAAGATAAGTTATTCATTTTACTTCCTAGTTTAGTATCTGTAGCAGCTTCATAGTAAATTTCGGTAATTAAGACTTCATTATCATCTGGATCATACATGTATCCTCGATTAACTGTAATCATATTATATAACTCCTCTCAAGTTTCATATTCTAATTCCTTGTGCTTTTAGCATTGCAACAAGTACTTTACATATTTAGATTCCCTTGTTCTTCTCTTTCGAATGCCATTATGAATTGATTCTTATTATCTTACCTAATAGTAAAATTTAGTGATTTGCAATAATATAAAGGTTTGATTTTATAGATAGTAAGTTCATAACATTTAACGTTTTAATTAATTTTTTCTTTTGAAAGTTTTAAATGATTTCCCCTATTGATAATGTTGGCTTATCTAAAGTAATTGCATGTTCATATTTCATCATAAATATCCTCTTTTCTAAATGAAAATCACGAAACATGTGCGTTTTATCCATATTTTTTTATGCTATACTCTGTAAAAATTCATATAATCTCTCCCCTAAATTAAACAAAAAGCACAAAATTTGTGCTTTCTCATTTAGCATATTTTTAGTCCTAAAGGTTTATGTATAAATGATTCCTAACTTGAAGACAACACAAAAAGGACTTCTTCAAGTCGATTAAAACGTGCATAGCAAAATAAGCTATATATACACTAATCGGCTCAAAGAAGCCCTTTCATAATTGAAACAAAAATATAACTTGTTTCTAAAACTCAACCACAACACATAGGGCGTGGGAATAGACGGAATCAATTAAACAATAAATATAGATTTATATTAAACCATTTTTATATTATATTCAATTGTTTTCAATAGAACAGGGATAAGAAGGAAGTTTATATGCAGATCCCACATGTATCGTATAATAATGCCCCTGATTCCCCTGCTATAAATCCCCTCTTATATTCAGGCCCTGGTGTTACTTCATGTACTGTATTTCAAAATATAGTTTTTCGGGCTTTTGATTTTGAACTAAATAACAAAGTATTTCCTTAATATTTTTTTCTTCTACTTCAACATTTTCCATATAGGTCATACTTTCGTTTTCCTGGACCTTTTCAAAAATAGCAATAGGTACTTTAACTGGATCAAATATCCCCATTTTACTGCCTAACTTTTTTTCTGATGTACCATCATAGAAAATTTCATTTACTATTACCTCATTATTATCAGGATCGTACATGTACCCTCTTTGTATACGTAGCAATATAGTACTCCTTTCTTGTATATTCCTTCAATGAAATAACTATATTTGTATATAATGTTATTTTATTAACAGGTGTCAAAGAATATTATTTCGCAAAATCCTTGCTTTGTATAGAGGTAGATACAGGATTATTAATTTTGTTAAGTTTTTTTGAATATTCCAAGCTAATTATAAAATAAACAAGCCACCCTTGAAGCGAAAGCTTGTAAGGTGGCTTAGTTTTCTATAAATAGCTTTGTATCTAATTGTTTAATCTCCCCTTCTGCAAGAGGTTGATAAAAAGCGTGTTGTAATCCTTGAAAATGTAAAGATTCCCCTATGCATAACAATACTTTACCAGGAATTAAATCAAGTAATAGTTCATTATTAATTTTCTTTGCTTGTTTTTTAGTAGAAACATAAATAACTAAGATTGTAGGGTTATTCCCTAAGTCCTGCATAATAACATCTTTTCCTGACTCTACAAAAGTCTGCCATCTAGCAAGTATTCGCTTTAATCGATCCTTTTGATCAGATAATAAGGTGGAGTATACAACAAAGTTAAATTTACGTTCTTTTCCTCCATTTACTATAAAACTTAAAGAAGGGGTAAAAACCCCTTTACTAATAGATGGATGCATAATATGACCTAAAAATGAAGGAGCGTAGCGTAAATGACAAAGTAGGTCTATGTCATGCCAATAACGTAGATGAACATATTTACCATGATTGTCAAGACGCTCTGGGGCAAAGAAGAACATATTCCCTTGCCAGTATTTTAGTAGTTTAAATCCATTATTGGATAAGGTATATGTTTCTTCAAAGATTTCCATATCAAAAATTTCTACTTGCCATTTTTCTATAAATTGATAGTAAAGTAATCCTTGAAGTGCATTATTAATTTTCTTCCGTGAAAATTTATTCTTGAATAGATATAATAAATGATTAAACCGAACAGATGTATGAACACCAATGAAATTGAGTATAGCATATTGTTCCTCTGTTAAAAGCTGCTTAAACTTAACTAATTCGTCATAAGAGTGGAATACATAGGTTTTATCCAAATCATGTATCCGATATATTTGAAGTCCTTGTACATCCTCACTTGATAAATGAGGAATAGAAGGAATATAAGTAGACATTTGTTTTTCTCTTGTACGCATAATCATCCATTAAAATTGGTAAATTGATGAATTAGATTTTTTACTTTGGCCTTGCGGATAATTTAGGATACGTACAGTTCCTCTTCTATTTTTAGCATCAATATTAAGCAGCTCACATGTAACAATTGTTTGGTTTATTGCGTCATCCATGGTTGGATTTGCCAGATTACGACCCTTTAGCCCTTTAAACTGAATACCTGGTGCAACTTCTACGAAAATCCCAGCAATAGCATCTACACCTACAATTTTACCTACAAAGCGGTCACGTCGTTTGTTTAATTCTAATAGTTTTTCCATTGGATCCGTTTCTAGTTTCTTTTTATTTCCTCTAAACTCATAGCGCCCATTCTTTTCCACTACTTTATCGATGATAAGCTCTACAACATCACCAATAATAATATCCGTCGAGCGGACGAATGAATGAGACCATTGCGAGTATCTTACTCCAACTGTTACACCATGAACTTCAACCAGAATAGTTTGTGCAGATGGAATATGTCCAGAAACCGTTCCTGTGTATACTTTAATCCCCTCTTGTTCTACTATTTCTTCATATAATTTTCTTTGCAGTGCAAGTTCTCCTGCCGTGATAGATACAACAGCAAAGTTCCCCTCCTCAGTTTTTTGGAAATGCTCAATAATAACAGGTTTTGTTCTACCTATCAGCCATTGAGGATTTTTAGGTATATTTATACCTGCCTCTGTAATTGGACAATATGCTGTCGTATGAGTACCAATTTGCATTGTGAGTACTTGTATCCGCTCAGATGTCCCGTTTTTAGTTGGGAATAATTTTTCAGATACTACAGTAATTAAGCCTTTCCCTACAGTACGTTCACGTTTCATACGAGCTAATTCTTCCAATTCATGTTCACGTATTCGTTCAAATTGATTGAAAGTTGTTTCTATAAAGGTTGCCTCTAGCGTGCTATCAGGTTCAAATACCATCCCTAGCTCTTTTGTAATATGAGTATTTACTTTATCTTCTACCATTATATTTTCCTCCTAGAACGTAAAAAAGGACACACCTGTACCGTTGGAATGGTACGTAAGGTGTGTCCTTCACGTAAGTCATGTTTTATTTGTATAATTATTAATTAAAATATAACGTTTTTATATGAATTGTGCAAGTTTTATTTTTTGAAAAGGGAAAAGTTAAAATACTATATCTAACCTTTTCTCCTATTTTAAGCTAGCTTTTTCCTGAAAATAAAATCTTGAATAAAAAGTTTTTTAGGTTTCTATAGGTATTAATCAAAAAAATCATCTAATTCCTTACTCATTACATTAGATGTATTTTTCTTTTGTTGCTGGTTTTTGTTAAATAGTGAAATTGTATTGTTATACTTATTTTTTTGTTTGGCTTTTAAGCCCTTTTGGCATTCTTTATAGCTCATATGTTTATATGCAGGCTGCTCTTCATTATTTCTAGTGTTCTCTACCAAATTCTTTTCTAAGTTTTGATGAACAGTAATGCTAATAGATTCGTAAACTTTTGCAACCTCTTCATCGAGTTTATTTTCTTTAGTGGGATTAACTGTTTTTGTAGCTGGTTTCAAATTAGTTTTCATATCTATTTTTGCTTCCTCTAATACTGTAGTTATAAGTCCCTCTGTTAGAAGCTTTTTTTGCAATGGATCAGTCTCAACAGGAATTCCTAAATGAATTGGGTAATCTATATCCCTTTTTGGTTCCAACATAGTATTAGATACCTCTTTCTTCCGTTCTGCTAGCTCCATATTTTTTTTAGGACTTACAATTTCCATATGTGTCTCCTTTGTTATATTCGGCAGCTCGCCATTCCGTTGTAGGGCATCTTGTAATCTTGAAGCACGTGTATAATCGATTTTAAATGCGTTCTGTAGTGCATGTATAGAAGCATTCCCTGATTCCTTAACAAAGGCTACTACATCATCATATAGGATGTCTTTAAAGAAGCCTGTTTCCTCTTGCTTTGCTTCTGTCTCTTCGTTTGGAATGCTATTTTCTCGTGAAGTCGTATTATCTAAATCTGTATTAGATGAAAGAGTAGTATTGATTTGAGAATCCTTTGATAATATTGACGTACTATTATTTTTTGAAATTAAAACTTTACGAGGGCTATTCCCAGTGTAAGTGCTCACAACCTGATTGTGTTCTAACTTCTCAATAAATTGTACAGCCTTTATATGGCTGATTCTGAATTTTCTTTGCAAAAGAGATGGCGAGATTTGTTGTGATTCGATCACAAATGCCTTAATTTCTTCATACAACTTATTTTCAGTTTCTTCAATAACATGTCCCTGTTGACTGACATCCGTAGAATAATCAGGAAAAGTTACATTTTCTACGGTGTTTGTTTCATATTCGGACTTGTGTTCTTTATAATTTTCTAACTCTACAACATGTTGGTTCTTATTGTTTGTTTCTATGGAATTATTTTGGCCTATTTTATCACCATGCATAGGTGGAAATGATTCTATCTGTTTTATATTATTTACATCTACATGTTTCATAGGATTTGATTTTGCGATAGATTCTTCAATGAGTCGAAGACGTTCGTTTTCCCAATATTGTCCAGACTTAATCTCTACTTGAATGATTGCTTGAGCAAATTCTTCTTTGGGTACAAAGTTACTAGTAATTTGTTGTACAGGTTGTACATGATTGTCTTGTACAATACGTGCAGCACAAATGAAGGCACCTTGTGCCATGATATCTCCTGGTGACATAACGACTTCTTTTAATTTTTGATATGTCGAACCTAAGCGACTAACGGGATTCTCTTGCATAGGAGAAATCCCTTGTTCAGATTCGGATTCTTTAAATTCCTCTGTTTCACCAAACATGTCAGAGAAAATTTTTGCATCATATGGTGTTACATCACCAAATATCATCTTGTTACGGAACGAACCTAGTAAAGTAAACATATACTGCTCTGTGAAATCCAAAGCTAATTGAGATAGTGTTTGACTTGCAATTGTCAGAATGACTTTATATTTACGAGATTGTGCAGGGAACTCTTTGAACGGGCGCACAACATAATCAGGGAATTCATCCACAATAATATGATGGTATGGTGAAATATTTGGTTCTCTTCGGAATACAGCATTTTGCATACTTAGTAATACGAATTTTCCTAGTACATTAGAAAGATCTGCAAGTTCTCCTTTGGCTGTATTTACTAGTAAAATACCACCTTGCTCTAGGTGAACATCAAAATCAAAATCTGATTTTCCAAATAAAACACGTCGTATTAAAACATTTGAGGCTAAATCTTTTAAGATGTTACGCAAACCTTTTACATATTCTTCTTCCCGGTCATAATGCATTGGTTTTCCACGATATTTTCCAGATTTATAAACGGCCGTTTCCCCTTGGAAACCCATTTTTTCACGAATGGTATTATCGAACCATTCATCGATACCTTTTATAATCTTATATTCGTTTTTCTGGTCACGTGAAGCAACACCACTTTGAACAAAATCATATAATTTTTCTACCTGTACTTTTAATAGTTTGTGCATACGGTGTACACGTTCTACATCGTCGTACATATCTATTAAGTCATCAAAGGTCACATCTTTTTGTGGGTTATGTAGTTTTAATAAATAAATATGTTGCTTAAGGTGGTTCCGTTGGGCTTGTTCAAAGAATGCATTATTAGATTCCGACAAACCCTGGATAACCATTGCAAAAACCTCTGCTACCTTATCAACTGGTCCACGTAAAATATTAATGTTTTTGGTATCAGGATTTGTGGGATCGATATAATAAATTGAACTTTCAGGAATTTTGTGTGCTTGTACTAACTTAAATACCTTTTGACATAAATCATTACTCGGTTCAATAACAGTTATCCCATTTAAAAATGTTCCTTTTACTTCTTCTGTATCATAATTATTCTTTTTATACGTATTTTCAAACTTATTAATAAAACGTACCATCCAGTGTAAATCTTGATTAATCATTGGAATAATTAAACTAGATGTCTTACCAGATCCAATAGGACCAATAATAATTCCATTTAGGGTTCTATCTTTCCCTTTGATTCGAATCATTTCTTTGTGCTTAATATGAGGCCCTATCTCAACATCAGGGTATATTTGTTCCTCTTGGCTATTAAACCACTTTTGCAACTTATGATTTTTATATTCGTATTTTTGTACCCACTTTAAGATTTCTTCTCTGTAACGGACAATATGGCCACTATACCAAAGACTAAACAAAATCATAAATACGGTCGGTAAGAATACAAATATCATGGTGAGTGTATGGAAATTTCCTGTTAATACATCCCCTATTGCTTGATACTCACCAAAATTAACATGTTTTGCTTTATTCATAAGATAAGGAATAACTTTCGCATGGATAGGAGTAGTTGCAAACCATAAAAACTGAATATCTACTGCAATATGAGAAGCAATTAAAATTAATAACTTGCCATTTTGAAATTGTAAAGCTGGGATACGGCTGTAGAACCTAAAACTAAATTCTCCTAATAGCAAAGAGAAGAACATTAAAAATAGTGGTACATATGTAATTTCTATAGGATAAGACGGTGGTTCAAATGCATAGTAGAGTAACTGTATGTAGTTTGCTACACCAAATCCAAATGAAAGGATAAATCCGCTAATTAAGGCGATTGTAGTGTATAATGGTAATCTTTGCTTAGATGTCTCCATAAAGGTTCACCTACTTTTTAAAGATATAGTTGAGCTTTATGGTGTAATGTAAAACGATTATGAAGTTCTGGCTTGAATTGTTCCTTTGATTTTTTTAGAAAGAACTTCGCTGCATCTTCAGTTTGTTTTAAATATAAGTCAATACTATCTCCTTCACATAATTGGTTATATTCTTCTTGAGAAAGTACGGCAATATTTATCTCTAGTTTGTTATTCGTTGCAGTTTCAATTATTACATCGTACCAATAATAATTAGGCTTTCCTGGGATTTTGATATCTTGTAGGGAAACGCAAAATTTAGCTCCCCCTTCTGTAATATGTTTAAGGACTAGTTCTGGAGTTTTAAATGCTTCTCTTGCTGAGAGCACTCCCCCAGTAGTTGTTGCAAATTGTAAGTTCATTGTCATTTTCCACTTCCACCTTTCTCCATACAAAAAAAGGCAAGCGACACCCACTGTAAAAACAGCGTGTGTCGCTTGCCTTAATTTCATATGTTCTGATTTGATTGTAGTTTTGAGTGTTTAGTTCAAGCATTATTCTATCACCTTAAATAATAAAAATCAATAAAATTATATAAGAGTATATAAAAAATAAACGATTAATATAATTCTACAAGTTTACGTCTTTTCGGATTAACGTTATTTGCAGCATGTACCATGATCTGTTCATCGGTTGCTATATTTGTATTTTGAATGGATAGAAGTAGTACATTATCATAAGTATCCATCAGTAGAATATCCCTAGGATTTTCACGTTTAGGATAGATAACTACAAGCGGAACGCCTTCATCTCCATCCCTTCTTGAAAACACGACATCATCTAATCTTGCAATCATTCGGTAATCATTTTCATTTCCAAAAATAAAAAAGAAATCTTGAATAGAATCTTTATCTCTCCTGTATGTTCGTCGAAGGCCACCATCTATTGATTCTTTAAACGTTTGAATTTTTTCGACAAATGTGTAACGCCAATTGACATCTCCTATCGTACGTTGAGATAAAGGAAAAAGAATATCTTGTTCCAAGTTTTGATTATCGTCTGTTCCTAGAATGATATCTGAAATAACATCTCCAGCATCTTTCAATGAGCAAATGTGTACATTTAGATTTGATATATTCATTAATAGTTCATGATACTTCCGCATAGAAAATAATAGATTTTTCATACGTACGTATGGCGGTTCTGCATCTTCTGCAAGGAACATTGATTTGTCGTACATAACAAAGACAACCGTTACATCTTCATTTGTTTTTTTTGTATATTCTATGTACTTCTCAACTTTTTCAACTAAGGTAGAATTGGTTTCTTTACACATATCCATCTCAATATGGATATTTTTATCTTGATATGAAATATGTTCATCAGGAATCAAGGCCAATTGGTTGTCCTCAATTTTCACATTTTTTTTCTGGTAAAAAGAACGAATATCCAATTCATATAATATTTCATTGGTTTGTGTCTTCTTTGTAGTCGCTAAAAGAGTACGGATCATGACCTCACGTGAACACATTGTGTGAAAAGAAGTTGCTCTTGAGTAACGTCTTTTTGAACTTTTTTCAGAAATTCTTCCTATTTCCATTAAGAATTCAATTGTCTTTTCTTTTAAGGAAAATAAAGCACGTTTCGTAATACTGTCAGCCTTTTTATCTATTCTTTTAGTTAGCATAGCTCCATATTGTGAGTAACGGTCAAGCTTTGTAAATATGCTAGCTTCAGAACATTCTCTTCCCTCAAATGCACTATATAACTGAGTGATTTGTCTTGTTGTAAGTGCTCTTTTGTAATATAAAACTGTAAAGACAAATATGTCAGCTTCTTTTAAGTGAAAATGTTTTTTGGTACCTGATCTTCTATATTTATACACTTTTCCGGACAATACATACACCTCTTATATTGAATTAAACTTAAATTAAATACTTATTATTTTTAATATACTATTACATTGATGTGATAGTTGTAAAACAAGAAAAAATGAATAAGAGATTTTTAATCTTTAGAGATACCTCATTTTGTACATCGAAGTTGAGATGATAACTACTCTTATAAATCTCTTATAAATTATTGATTTATAAGGCTCTATTAAATCCTTTGTTTTGTTAGGACGAGCTACTACTAGACACCTAACAATAGTTATAATGGAATTCCATTTATAAAATAATGTTATGACGTCCTAACATTTATTAGATAGTAAAAATATAATTTTAATTGATTAAAATTATTCAAGAATTATAAAAAGGCTTATTGATACTAAAGAGTAATTTTCTCTATCTTTAACTCGAAATTCAACTTTTTATATGTGATGAAGCGCTCTTTCAGAATTCTGATATTGGCTCAATTTAAAATTCCAACTTTTTCTTTTAGTTGTTTTTTATTGTATAGAATCATGAATTCACTAAGATAAATATTATTAATTGTTTCTACCAAATCAAAAATAAGTTAGAAATATGTCTACAGGTACTTAACATATAGATTTTAGTCACTTGAACTACTTCCCCTTTTGCTTCGTTGAAAAGGAGTAATCCTAACTGAAATGATAAAATTAACCAATTGTTAATTTTATGTAAGGTTATAATTGCTATCATCATTCCTACTACATTACAAAAGTTTTTATTGTAATGTAAATATCACTTTGATGTTAATAAGATGAGATCTCACTATTAATAATCTAGCTTGAAGAAATGTTTATTTTTCATAGTAGTGATGTGATTGTTAGCCTACTACTTTTAGAATGTCACAGTTGATTTATCTTAGTATTCTCTTTTTAATATGTTGAATATTGAGGGTATTGATGCTGTTTATATGAAATTAACAACCTCTTCTACCGGTTTTCAAGGAATGAATGAAATTGACAAGGAATTGAATTCAAATGAGGAACAGAGGGTAATTTTTCTTATAACATATATAATAATGTGAACTAACAAGTACTAAGTGAAGAACAGTGCATTAACATAACATTAACAATGAGCGGTCTTTTAAGTAATAAATCCTGTTAAAACAGCTAGTTAATAAAGCAAACCTTAGTGTGAATTGCTATAAAAACGTCTTGAAATCTCCCTAGTAATATAAATACACACGACCAATATAAGATGTTAGAAAATTACGGAAAATGAAGGTGGATTATGTAAGCTGTACATATACGTTTTATATAAAAGTTGTATATAAGAGTCTTATATACAACTTTTATATTAATTGGATAATAAGATTTTTGTTTTGATATTGATATAAAAGCATTTTCTTATACATCGTATATATAAAACTTATATATACGATGTATAAGTTTTTCTTGGATTTTTATATTGGGAAAATAGGCGGTTTTTAATCATTTTTTTGAAATTTTAATCTGGATTTTTTAATGATCTTTGTTGAAATGTAAATCACATGAAGTTTAAGATTGATATAACATGTATACGCATTATATATACGTCGTACATTTAAACCCTTATAAAATATAGATTAATTCTAATTTTATCTTTATAAAACTTATATATAAGTCCTATATATAAGTTTTATTTATAATGACTTGATATACGACGTGTAATGATGTACTATGTTTCTAGGAATAATTAACCAGTGTTTTAAGGGGGGGACAACTTGAACGAAGTTTTAAGTGAAAAATATCAAACAATCAAGTTTGCAGATGAAGTAGTAAACATGTTTGCTGATATACTTGAACAAGATGAGATACTCTATAGTGTATTTCTATACATAGGAAACATAGTAAATAAACAATTTCAAGAGACGAAGTACATGAGGGGCATATCTATTAATGAAATAGTGGAAAATGTAGTTATTGATAGGAGAGTAAAGAAAAAAAAGGGAAAATCCTATTCATTAGAGGTTGAACGTACGAATATATCTAGACGTTCAGCTGAAATAAGTGTAAGTACGCTATCATCAATGTCTTTAATCTATGAAAAAACCATGCACCCATATAAATTTTTGATCTCAACTTATAGAGGGCAACAAGTACTGATTGAGTTAGGGAAAAGAAAAAAGATAAATAAGGAGAGATAAAATAATGGCAAAAAACTTCTTAAAGAATGAAGTGGCAGTTAAAATGACGATGGTCGGTTTTGGTCAAGCTGGTACTAGAATGGTAGATAAATTTGCGGAATATACACATACAGATGGTACAGCAGTATATAATTGCTTAGCACTAAATAGTAATGATGGAGATCTAGCTGAATTAAAAAATGTACCAAAGAGTAATCAAGTTTCACTGAAATTAGGTGGTTTAGGTAAGAATCCTGAGCGTGCAGTAAAAGTCCTTGATTCAAATGAGGAAGCAAAAGAAAAGCTAAAAGAATTTATTACTGAACGTGTAAGACCTTCGGATGAACTTGTTTTATTTTTTGCAGGTTTAGGTGGAGGAACTGGAACTTCTACAATCATTAAGGCTATTGAAGAGTTTTCGGCTTTTCATAACAAGCCAGTAATCAGACAAGAATTACAAAAAGTTGCGCAGCTATATCCAATGGCTGAGATCAAGGCGAATCAAGCAAAGTTTGCGAGAATAGCTTTTGAAAATGCTATTGAGCGCAAAGACTTTATTAAAATGGGGATTGTTGTAACTCTTCCTGTCCGAGCAGATGGGCCTGATGTATTACGACAAGTAAATAAATTTTCACAGGAAATTTGGAAATTAGCCAATGATAAGTCAAAAGGTGTGGCATTTGTAGTATTTGCTGATAACCAGCATTTTTACGATGAATTTAAGGAATTAAATGAAAATGAGAAAAAAGGTGTCGCTAATTCACGAGATTATGCAAATCAACGTATTAGTGAAATTATTCATGAGTTAAATACCGCTGCTAATGGATCTGGTACATCTGTAATACTGGATTCTCAAGACTTTAAACGTATTTTACTTGAGAAAACGGGCTGTTTAGTAATTAATAAGGTTTCACGTAATATGAATCAAATAGAAAATAGCCATGCAATTATAGAAATGTTTCAAGAATCATTAAGAGGAAGCTCTTTCCATCCCCCAATTGATTTGATGAAGAAGAACGATGATGGCTCTGTTGAAGCATCAAAAGTACATCATTTTGGTATGCTTGCTATCCTAGATGAGCAAAAGAATATTAATGATTCCTTTATGGATGACGCTAAGGTAGAAGTTTCAAATAATTTACCTATAAATGGAACAGTCTTTAATGGATATTTGGTAAGTAAGAATGATTTCTTAGGAAGTGTATATACGTTCTATAAAACTGATGCATTACCATCGAGATTATCTAAAGGTTTAGTTGAAGAATTTAATGAGTTTAAAGAAAGACAAAGCCAAATTCAGTATAAAAAGTCTCAAATTAGTACGATTGAAAGTATAGATGAGGATGAGGATTTAGGTTTTGCATTTGGAGATTTTATCGATATGGGTAGTGACGAAGAAAATAATAATGCTGGAGCAAATGAAGATGAAGATCTAGCAGATTTTCTAGATCCAGATAAGATGTTTGGTACTACAAAATAATAAAAAAGTCTGGACTAAGTTCCAGACTTTTTTATTATTCTACTGAATTCATAAGAGATTTTATATGCTCAATAATATTATCTTGTATGTACTGCTCTATGAAGAGTTGTTTTTTACTCAAATCTTCCTCTTTTTTAAACCAGCCTGCTTTTCTAGTACGCTCTTCCTCAGGTTTATTATTCCATAAGCTCTCTGCTTGTTTTCTTAATTCCTGGCGTGCTCTATGCTCAATAATAAAATTATCAAGCCTATCTTGGCGTTGGCGTAATTTTAGCGCTTCTATATCTTCTGGTTGTGGTAACTGTTTTAATATACTCTCTACCTTCTCTTCATAATGAGATTCAATATGTTTTATTTTTTCTTCTAACTGTTTAGTTACCATTTTTTCAATAATTTCTGCAGTAGCTTGAAGGTTTAATTCAGTGGATACCTCATTTGTTTGATGTTCTGGTGACACTGGTCTTAAATCAAACTGGTGTGGTAAAAGGTCAATAATCGCATCTAAAGACCATTTCTCATCCCTTTTCTGCTTTATAAATAGAGCAATTTCAAGGTCTAAAGCATTATAGAGTTTTTCATTTGTATTTTGAGTTCTTAAAGTTTCATGAAGTCCCTTTTCTTCTAGGATATTGAACCAATTATAAACTGTATTATGATGACGTCCTACTAGTTTTGAGAATTCTGTTATCCGCCATGCTTTTTCGAAAACATTATCATCTAATATATCATCATCGTTAATTTGATGGTCTTGTTTTTCATTTTTTTGCTCAATCATTGTAACTACCTCCTCAAAAATCAACTCATAAACAACTAATTATAATTAACATGTGAGCTGAAATTAACATGTTAACTAGTATTTCGATAATATTTGTAAAAATTCCTACCAATCCAGTGAATTACATGAAATATGAAATTAACATGTAAACATATACTTGTTAACAAAACATTAACGTTTGGTATAAAATCCAGTTGAATTAGTAACTTTATTACCAATTATACATTTCAAATTGGTAATGTTTTGTTAATGGGAATATATATATTATGTTAGTAGCACTACTGATAGTTGCTATGAGATTAACAAATTAGGCTACTTAATATTAATGATAAGGAAATAAAGCTATTTTGTAAATAAGTTATAAGGATATAATCCAGGTATATAACGGAAAATACACATAGTAACGTCCAAAATGTAATTATCATGTATAAAAACTAGTAAAAAGTAAAATAATATTAATGTAGATTTAGTATTGTTCAATAAACAAAACAGTATGTAAGGATATAGGAGCACAATCATAATATTTTGAAGAGGTTCGCTCCTATTCCCCATTCACTTGCTACGGATCTACTTATGTGTATTAATTTAGTATAGAATGTACAATTTAAGTTGTATATTGCATGTCATGATAGAAATTTATATAGTCAGTATCAACAAAATGAACTTTATCGGTATTTAAGGACAAACTGAGCCTGCGAATTGACATTGATATAAAAGGTGACATTGACATGAAACCAACACTAAAACATTCTTCTAACAACACACAAGCCCCTATTGTTAATGTTTTGTTAACTATAATGAGTATATTAACCCTATGTTTACATGTTGATCTAAAAAGATTACCCTTTAACATGAAATGTGAATAGTAAACGAAGGGTTTTATGAGGAATTTTAAGGAAGTTTTTAAGATACTAAAGTTTGACTTAGAATAATCCTGGTGGTGTGTTTTTGTAGATATCCGATCTCTAGTACATGCTTGCATATAATAATAAGATCATAAATAAGATGATGAGATTGATATGTTAACCAAACTTAGTTAAGTATACTTCGAATATCCAT
>NZ_JAKUEU010000093.1:0-17966 GCF_022663075.1 Bacillus cereus group sp. BfR-BA-01441 | reverse complement strand
CCCAGAAAGAAAATGACGGAAACGAGCAAGGGAACAACGGTAGGGGGTCTCAACAAGAAAATAGAGGCCACCAGCAAGGGAATGAAAAGAAGAATCAATAGAATATAGAAGTGAGAGATTCATTTCAAAGCTAAAAGGATTTCTCTCGCTATTGTGGGCAGTAAAACTCCCATCTCAAAATTTGGCTGGAGCAAAGAAGTTAGGTGGGAGTTGGGCTGCTTGTAAATGCCCAATTGGTGAGGGCTGATTAAAGTTGCACTTTATTATTTTATAGTTCTATTAAGAAGGAGTATGTGAAAAATATAATGGAGAAAAACATTCAACAAGAGAAAGATAAAGAAAAACCTGTTTTTTATGATCCGAAAGGAAGGAGAAACATAGCCTTTATTTCGTTTCTATGTATCTCAATAGTTAGTGTAGGTGTTGTATTTTATTTTTTCTTTCAAAGTATTTTTTCAACACCAGAAATTCCAAATATGAATACCGCTGTACAACAAGATACTAAACTTGTACCAATTAATCAAAAACTTAGTGATCAGCAGTTAAAGAAGGAAGAATTTAACCCAAATACCGGAACGAAGGATAATGAAAATTTGGTGAATCCGCCGAAGGATAGTAAACAACCTAAAGAAGTGTATGGTTTTTATGTAAACTGGGATGAAAATAGTACCGCTTCTTTAAAAGAAAATATCGATTCCTTAACTACGTTAGTACCAGAGTGGTATCATTTAAAAGCAGATTTAACGATTAGAAGTGAAATCAAACCTGAGATAGTAAAGTTTGCAGAAAAAAATCAAGTGAAGATTATGCCTTTGCTTACTAATTATACTGAGGAAGCTTCTGGTCCTGATAGTGGGCTAATTCATAAGTTACTGAATTCCTCAAATGATGTAAAGACAAAGTTTATTAATGATTTAGTAAGCCAAGTTAAAAAGAATCATTTTTCAGGAATTAATATTGACTTTGAGGCCGTACCTGAAAGTGATAGAGAAAACTTAACAAATTTTATGAAAGAACTTACTACGGAATTTCATCAACATGATTTGCTCGTTACACAAGATGTTCCAGCTAATGATAAGGCTTTTGATTATAGTGCGTTAGCAAAAATAATAGATCGAATGATTGTAATGATGTACGATGAGCACTATGGAGCCGGGGAACCAGGACCAATTGCTTCAAATAAGTGGTTCCAACATACATTGAAAGAACTGAATATTCCGTCTAATAAACTTATAGTTGCTTTCGGTAACTATGGGTATGATTGGGAAGTAAATAGTAAAGAAGCTGCGAAATCTTTAACTTTCTCAGAAGTTATGGCAATGGCTCATGATTCAAATATGAAAATTCAATGGGATAAGATTAGTGGGAACCCTTATTTTAGATATAAAACAGGAGAGAAAGAACATACTGCTTGGTTCTTAGATGGCGTTACTCTCTATAATCAAGTGAAAATCGCAATGGACAATAATGCAAATGGATTTGCGCTATGGAGATTAGGAGCAGAAGATCCTACAATATGGAAAGTTTTAAAAAATCCGATTGAGGTACAAAAAAATCCTAATGTATTACATAAAATCAATAGTTTAGATGAAGTAAATTATTCTGGACAAGGTGAAATTTTACAGATTGAGAATGAAAGAAAAAATGGATTGAGAGATTTTAAAGTAGGCAAAGATGGTTACCTTACAGATGAAGTATATCAATCCTTACCATCTGCATATGAAGTGCAACGATATGGAAAACCAAATGGGAGACAAGTAGTATTAACATTTGATGATGGACCAGACCCGAAATATACGCCAGAAATTTTAGATATATTAAAAGAGAATCAAATAAAAGCTGCTTTTTTTGTACTTGGTGAAAACGCACAACTAAATACTAGTATTGTAAAAAGAATATACGATGAAGGGCATGAAATTGGCAATCATACTTTCAAGCATCCTAACATAGCTGATACGTCTTTACTGCGAACGAAAGTAGAACTTAATACGACGCAACGTTTAATTCAGGAAGTAACTGGACATTCTACGGTTTTATTTAGACCGCCATATGAAGCGGATGCTAACCCGGATTCATCAAATGAAATATTGCCTATTTTACGTGCACAAAATATGAACTATACAATGGTAGCGGAAAAAGTTGATCCCGAAGACTGGGCAACACCATCAACAAATGAATTAGTAAAGCGTGCTCTTAATCCCATTTATAAGGGAGAGGGAAATATTATTCTTCTCCATGATGCGGGAGGGAATCGTACACATACAGTAGAGGCGCTCCCAATCATTATTAAAGACCTAAAAAAGCATGGATATAGTTTTGTAACAATTTCAGATTTAATGAATAAAGAACGAGATGAAATTATGCCTCCTGTTTCTTCTGAGGGGAAGCAATATTTACTTTACAATAAAGCTGTCTTTTCAGGAGCGGGATACTTTAAACATATATTAACTACTATTTTTTATATTGCTATTGGATTAGGGATTTTTCGATTTTTATTCTTAATTTATTTTGCATGGAAGCAGAAAAGAAAAACGTTATCTCGCTATATTAATTCGTCTTATCAACCTTTTGTTAGTGTTGTCATAGCGGCATATAATGAAGAAAAGGTGATAGCCAAGACGATTCACTCAATTTTGAATAGTAATTATAGAGAATTTGAAGTTATTGTTGTGGATGACGGATCGACAGATGGTACGTCAAAAGTAATGAAAGAAACATTTTATAAACACCCTAAAGTTCGTTTCATTCAGAAAGGAAATGGCGGGAAATCATCGGCAATGAACCTAGGGTTTCAACAATCGCGAGGAGAAATCATTGTCACTTTAGATGCGGATACTATTATTGCGCAAGACGCTATTTCTTTAATGGTTAGACACTTTGAAGATCAGAATGTAGCTGCAGTTTCAGGTAATGTCAAAGTGGGGAATAGACGGAATTTGTTAACTACTTGGCAACATGTTGAGTATATTACAGGGTTTAATTTAGAACGTAGAGCTTTTGATGAGTTAAATTGTATTACAGTAGTTCCAGGAGCTATTGGGGCGTGGCGCAAGAAGAATGTAGTTGAATCTGGATATTTAAGCGAAGATACATTAGCAGAAGATACCGATCTTACTATTACATTTTTACGTCAAGGGCATAGAATTGTATATGAAGAAAAAGCGCATGCTTTTACGGAATCACCTGAGGATGTGAAAAGTCTCATTAAACAGCGATATCGTTGGTCATATGGTACACTTCAATGTCTTTGGAAACATCGAAAAGCGTTGTGTAATTCAAAACATAAAACGTTAGGGTTTATTGCACTGCCTAACATGTGGTTATTCCAATATGTTCTGCAATTCATTGCTCCTTTTGCAGATATATTAATGATTATAGGACTATTTAGTAGTAATCCGCTAAAAGTTTTAGGATTTTATTTTGTATTCTTTTTAATGGATCTTTTCGCTTCTCTGTTCGCATTTAAATTAGAGGAAGAAAATCCGAAACCATTAGTATGGTTAATTTTACAACGTTTTATTTATCGTCAATTTATGACTTATGTTGTCATTAAATCTATATTCTCATCGCTTCGGGGAGTAGCGGTAGGGTGGAATAAACTAAAGAGACTGGGGAGTGTTAAACATTCCACGGAACATAAGGAGGCATCATAAAAGAGCGGACTATCTGCTCTTTTTTTCATTGGTTTTAGTTAGTTGAATGTAGAGTTGTAGCATAAAAACTGCTGCTTCTATAACGAGATTCCTATTCATTATGAATAGTGAGACAGTATGTTAAGCTAATCCTTTAGTTTCGGATTAAAGTTTTTTTATATTTTTTTAAAATGACGGACACAAAAACGCATATACCTTCGAATTATATATATGGATAACATAAATATGTATATAAAAGGGGAGAAATAAGATGAAAGAAAAAAAAGAAATGTTTCAAGAAATCGCTGAGGTGTTAAAGGTATTGGCGCATCCAGTTCGTCTATCTTTAGTAAAAATAATGCTTGCAAAAGGTCCTACTAATGTAACAACAATGTATGGGGATTTACAAATGCCTCAAAGTACAATTAGTCAACATTTATCTAAACTAAAAGCTGCTAAAATGGTTACAGGTACTCGGAAAGGATTAGAAATTTATTATGAGGTAACTGACAATCGCACAAAATCAATATTAGCATGTTTAGTTTAAATAATGACTTCTATTTCAAAATAAAAAACGCTATTCTTTTCTATGATTTTACAGAGAGAATAGCGTTTTTTATTTTTAAGGAGTATCTTTTTATATGCCTATAGAATGGAGTGAAAGGTTTATGGGTTTAAATGTACCTACTATTACCTTAGGTTCTAATGTGTCTAATAATGAAAAAATTCTCGGTTTAGGGGTGCTTCTTTATAGCTTACGTACAATTGAGATCAGAAAAAGTAGAGCGAGCGCTTAACGAGGCGGAAGTAGTGTTTATATGCGAAACTTTATAGAAATCTCATTTTTCTAATTGTATCTTTTTAGATTGATGGATGTGGGGTCACGTCCATCAATCTAAGAAAACAAGTTAGCTAAAAAATGATGAAAATAAACTTTATAGAAATAAAAAATATGAACGTAGAGGATTAAACAAAGTATATAGTGCTTTTTTAGTCATGTAATCTTTTAATTTGATGATCTTTTCCCCATTCAAACAGATCATTCATTATTTGCATTAAAGATTTTCCGTATTCACTTATGGTGTACTCAACCTTTGGTGGTACTTCTTGATATACGGTACGATAGATAATCCCATCAGCTTCAAGTTGCCGAAGTTGTTGTGTAAGAACCTTTTGTGTAATGTTTGGGATTTCTCGTTTAATTTCATTTGTTCGCATTTTTCCATCCGACAAAATACATAAAATATGAACTTTCCATTTTCCACCGATTACATCGAGTGTTGTTGCAATTGGGCAATTATCATTTTGATTCATATAACACCTCCAAAGGTACTTCAAGGTTCCTATAGTACCTGAAAGTACGTACTTTTCAATTATATGTAACTCATTCATACTAATACGTAAAGGATTGATTAATTTATAAAGGGGCTGGAAAATGATGAGAACACTTGTAATTGTAGCACACCCTCATATTGAAAAATCAAAAATTAATAAAAGATGGATAGAAGAACTTGAGAAACATTCAGATGAAATTACGGTGCATGAATTATATAAGGTGGCACCAAATTGGGAGTTTAATATTGAACAAGAGCAAAAGTTATTAGTAGAACATGACAGATATATATTTCAATTTCCGCTTTACTGGTACAGCTCACCACCATTATTAAAAAAATGGTTCGATGATGTATTAACATATGGATTTGCGTACGGATCACAAGGAGATAAAGTGAAGGGGAAAGAATTTGGTGTAGCTATTTCTATAGGTGGATTAGAAAAAGACTATGAAAATAGTGGGATTACAATGGATGAGTTGACGAAACCATTCCAAGCTACATGCCTATATACAGGTATGGAATTTATACCTTCCTTTTATTTATATGGTGCAGAATATAAACTAAGTGATGAAGAGATTGATAAAAGTGCACCTGAGTATGTGCAATATGTAATGAACAAGAAGTATTCTAATATATAATGAAAAATAGCCATTTACTTGTGAAGTAAATGGCTATTTTATATTCTTCTTATATTCACTAAGTGTAATCTTTAGTAAATTAATAGTTAATCTGATAAAATAAAAAACCTAACATATATAAAGGGGAGTTTTACTTGAGAACGATGCGACAATTATTACAAAAGAGAGCAATGCAGTCACCAAATTTGGAAGCGCTTGTAGGAGGGAAGAAAAGATATTCGTTTCAGCAATATAATGAACGAGTAAATCAGCTTGCACATTATTTGTTACATAATGGTGTGCAAAGAGGAGATCGTATAGGAATACTATGCAAAAATAATCACCCATTTCCAAGCGTTATGATGGCAAGTTTAAAAATTGGAGCGGTATTTATTCCGCTAAATCATCAGCTTACTGTATATGAATTAGAAACGATTGTAAAAGAAGCGAAATTAAAAGTGTTAGTTATTGATGAAGAATTTAGTGAAGTGTTATTAAATGTTGATGCTGTTAAAGAAATTCCTTATGTAATTCAAACGACAAAAGAAGGTTTTGGTTCATTTGAATTAGAGCTGCAAAAACAGCCAACGACAGAACCGAACGTAGAAGTTCATGAAGAAGACGACGCCATTTACTTATTTACTTCAGGAACGACTGGACAGGCGAAAGCATGTGTAATTGGACATAAAAACTTACATCACTATTTTGCTGAAATTGCGGGACAAAGAGAAATCCCAGCAGGTGAACGCTTTTTATCTGTGCATCCATTGTTCCATATGAGTGGCGTGCTTTCTATTTTAAATTGTATTTATCATGGCGTTACGATGATTTTCTTAGCTGATTCGAATCCTACTCTTATTTGGGATAAGATTGAAGAAGAGAAAATTACTACGATGCTTGCGTTCCCTGCTGTTTATAGTTACATGCTTGATGAATTAAATAAAAAAGAACGTAATATTTCAACCTTTAAAGTAGCACAAAGCGGTGGTACAAAAGTGCCAGAAACACTCATTCAAAAATATATGGAAAAAGGAATATATATGGTGCAAGGTTATGGTAGTACAGAAGGTTGGGTTGTAACCTCATGGCATCCAATGATGGGAAAAGAAAAGATGTCTTCTGTAGGAAAAACCTTGAAAAATGTAGAGGTGAAAATTGTTGATCCGGAAACAGGACATGAACTAACAACAAATGAAGTTGGAGAGATTCATGTGAAAAGTCCATACATGTTTAAAGGGTATTGGAATAATGAAAAGGCGACAAAGAAGGTAGTAAAAGATAACTGGTTTAACATGGGTGATGCTGGCATGATAGATGACGATGGATTCCTGCATATTATGGGAAGATATAAAGACGTTATTATACGCGGTGGTGACAATGTATATCCAGATCAAGTAGAAGATGTTATTCATGAAATACATGGTGTTTTAGAAGTTGCAGTAGTTGGAGTTCTAGATGACTTTTGGGGAGAGGTTCCAAGAGCTTTCATTGTGAAGGATAGCGAAACAATATTAACAGAAGAAAGTATTACTCAGTATTGTAAACAGAAATTAGCCAGTTACAAAATACCAGAAGTGGTATTCATAGATGAGTTACCGAAAAACGCTTTAGGAAAAGTGTTGAAGAGGGAATTACGAGATGTAGTTCTTGTGAAATAGAAAATTATGAAACGATGGAGAACCCAGTTATGTATAAAGCATGACTGGGTTTTTATGTATCAAAAACATAATAATTTACTAGATTTTGTATTTTGTGTAAGATAATAAAGAATATTCAATTAATAATTCGAGGGATGAAATTAAATGAAGCTACCGTTATTAGAAGTAGAGACGGATAGACTCATTATCCGTCCATTTCAAAAAGATGATTACGAAAGTTGGTTAGATGGATTTAATAAGAGACTGCCATCGCAGTATAAATATGACGATGGCTATCAAGTTATGGCATCACGAACAAAAGAATGGTTCACGGAATGGATTAGAGGGTTTGATGAAGCAGCACATCGAGATGAGATGTATGTATTAGGTATTTTTCGTAAAGAAGATGGGGCTAATATTGGAAAGCTAGAGCTAATAAAAATTTTACGTATGGATTATCAGTGGGCAATGATGGGCTACTCTATTCATAATCAATATTGGAAAAATGGATATTGGGTAGAAAGTGTAAACGCTACGTTATCGTTATTTTTTAATAGCCTTGATTTTCATAGAATCGAATTACATATACGTGTTGATAATGAGCCATCAGTACGTCTTGTGGAAAGAGCAGGCTTTTCATTTGAATGCAAGAGAGAAGCGTTTTCATTAGAGAATGGTAAGTGGATGGATTTTCTTATTTATTATAAAAATAAGGAGATGAATATATGAGAGTGGTTATTACAGGTGGAAATCGGGGATTAGGGTTACAGTTAGTAAAAGTATTTCATGAAAAGGGGCATATCGTTTATCCGTTAGTTAGAACTGAGGTTGCGGTAACGCAATTGAAGCAAATGTATAGTTGTAGATGTTTTCCTATATTGGCAGACTTATCGGTTGATGAGAGTACGGAGCAAATTGAGAAGCAGCTTGAGGAATATACAGAGCATGTTGATCTAGTTATAAATAACGCTGGCATTACTGGGAAGGAGACTGAGATTTTACATACAAATTCAGAAGAGTTAACGGATTTATTTAATATTCATTGCTTAGGTGTAATTCGGGCTGTAAAAGGTACATATATGGCGTTAGCTAAATCGGATCATCCGAGAATAGTAAATGTGTCCTCTCGATTAGGATCATTACATAAAATGGCGAACAAAGAGTTTCCGCAAGGCCAGTTCTCATATTCATATCGAATTGCTAAAGCAGCACAAAATATGTTAACACTCTGCTTACAACAAGAGTTTGAGAATAAAAGAATTCGTGTAACTGCCATTCACCCAGGAAAATTAAAAACTGATATTGGTGCCTTTGATGCGAATATGACTCCCGCTGAAGGAGCAAAAAATATATATGATTGGGTAATAGATTCAAATGAGGATATTTCAGGGAAGTTTATTGAGCCTGGTGTAGGGGAATTGAAGTGGTGATATACGATCTTGCAATCATTCAGAATCTATTTGGCCCTTCTAAAAAAGTATTAAATGGCTTACCAAATGCAGTAACGATTGAAGAAATAGAAGAAGATGTTTTGTATAACGTACAAACATATAAAGAAAAGATAAGTAGATTTGAAGAGGTTTGTTTTAATTGGGAGTTAAAAAGAGCAAGTATTGTATTAAACAAAAGGTTTAGTAGTTATAACTCAAGTGTGAAAGTGTTACTTGATGTCGGTTTTTCTTTGTATGCCGCAAAGATAGAAGTATGTAGAGAATTGAACAATGTAGAAGAGCTTGAAAGACAATATACATATCGATCAATAGCAGAAGGAACGTTATCGGAAAAAGAATTTAAATATATTTGGGAACAATGTATGTCGGGTTCAGGGAATCAAACTTCAATTTTAACTATCGATGAACATTTTTATTCCGTGCAAACAGAGTTAGGTAAGGGGTGGGAAAAGTCATGTATTGTTTTTTATGATAAAACTGAGCCAATTGGTATGTCCATACCGCATATAGAAACTGGAACAGAAAGTGAAGGACGATTATTTTACTTTGGAGTAATGCCTTATTATCGCGGGAAAGGAGTTGCTTCTCATATGCATCTTCAATCTTTACATATGTTAAAGGAAATGGGGGCTACTTATTACATCGGAAGCACGCATACTTCAAATGAAAAGATGCAGAGGATATTTTGGAGAAATTATTGTTCGATGAAAACGGAGACAGAGCTTTATTATAAAATTTTTAAAGTAGATGAGGAGAAAAGAAAATGAAGACTATAAACGTATTTCATTACGACGCATTTACGAATAAACCAAATAAGGGAAATCCAGCAGGTATTGTATTAGAAGCAGATGGATTAACGGAAGAGGAAATGCAAATTATTGCTGAAAAAGTTGGATATAACGAAACAACTTTTGTTCTTTCCTCAGAAGTAGGAGATATAAGAATGCGCTATTTTACACCTGGTTTTGAAATGAATTTATGTGGTCATGGGACAGTAGGGACGATATATGCCTTGCGCGAAAAAGGTTTATTAGAAGAGAAAAGTAACCTTACGATTGAAACGAAGGCTGGGATTTTACCGATACAAATAGGTGTAAATGAAAATGGAGAAACCTTTATTAAAATGAGACAGGCAGCACCTCAGTTTAAAGAATTTACAGGTTCAAAAGAAGAATTAGCTCATAGTATTGGTTTAGAAGTAAATGATTTAGATGAAAGTTTACCGATTGTATATGGAAGTACGGGGAATTGGACTGTAATTGTACCGATTAAAAATCTAGATGCGTGTGAGAGAATGAAACCTAATAATGCTGCATTTCCATCAGTATTAAAAGAAATACCTAATGCTTCTATTCACCCAATTTGTCTAGAAACTTATGATGAATTAGCACAAATGCACGGCCGTCATTTTTCATCAGCTTACGCTGGGACGATTGAAGATCCAGTGACAGGAACAGCTTCAGGTGTAATGGGAGCGTATTATGCGGAGTATTTAGAGAAAGATTTTGAACATGAATTGGATTTAATCGTTGAGCAAGGACAGGAAATAAATAAAGATGGTCGTGTAACCGTTTATGTAACGAAAGGGATAGAAAACGAAAAGTTACAAATAGATATCGCTGGAACAGCGGTGTATGTGAAAGAGTTTGAAGTTTCAATGTAAAAAAAGAAAGCCCGGCATACATCCGGACTTTCACTATCTGTTCAACACTTCAATATACGAAGCATCTCCAGTTGTTCTTAAAGCAGAGCGAAAATTGTTATTTTCTAGCGTTTTAGCGACTTGTTGTAATTGCTGTGCATCATCATGATGGATAAGTAAGCTGTCAGCACCGCTTTCTTCTATATGAATATGTTCGACGTTTCCAATGGCATCATGTACAGCTTTTAAAAATTCAGGTTTCATAATGTCCCTCCTATATGTATGTAACGTTTTTATTTAGTATTTCCTTATTTTTGAAATATAAAAGTAAATGAAAGGAGAAATAAAATGAATATACAGCAGTTTAACGAACATATAACATCACTATTTGGAGAGCATCTTCATAAATACGGCGATGATGAATATGGTTTTACTCATATAAGTAAAGATGAATTTCACAAAATCGGTTACACAACAAATTTAACGTTAGAAACTATTGAAGAAGCGTATAGAAATGGAGTCGATATGATAGTTACACATCATGCGCCGTGGAGTTTTTTATTTGGTATGGAAGAGGCTTGTATTGAGAAATTGAAGCAATATGAAATGAATCATTTTTGGGTTCATTTGCCGTTAGATTTTGTAAAGTTTGGCACGTGTACATCGTTATTTAACGGAATTGGGATAGATACAATACTGGAATATTCCACGTATGAGGAAGAAGAACTACCGGGAATAGGAGAATATAAAGAAGCGATTCCTTTTTCAAACTTAGTTGGAAAACTTGAAGAAAAAATGGAAGAGAAAGTGAAGAGCTGGAGAAATCACGATAAACCAGTAAAACGAATTGCGATTTTAACCGGTGCAGGAAACAATACAAATTTGATTGAACGTGCATTAGAAAAAGGGTGTGACACGTACATAACAGGTGAAAAAACATTATATACAGTGCAACATGCGAAATTTAAAGGGATTAATTTAATTGTAGGCAGTCATACGTTTACAGAAGTGTTTGGTGTAGAAAGTTTGGCTCATAAACTACAAGACAGAGACCCTGCAATAGAAATTATTAGAGTATATGAGGAGCATTTAGAGTGATAAAATCACATTACCATAAATGGAATATTGAAGAAAGCCATTGTAATAAAATAAAATTATTGTTTGTTATATTAGGATGGTTGGGAGGATTTCCCTTGCGTTTGTCAAATAATAGTAAAGTTGCCTTTTGAATTGAGGGAATATTCGGAGTTAAAGGGTGAGAGAATGGACATTTCAATAATCACTGCACAACTAGTTAAGGAAAAAGTTATTTCACATTATCCAAATAGCGTAAAAGCATTAAACGGGGGTACGACAAGTACTATATATTTGTTAGATGAACAATACGTTGTAAAGTTGAATGAATCGGATGTCATACGTGAAGAAGCTTATTTTCTTCAGTTTTATAAAAAGGATGAATTATTTCCAAAGCTTTTTTATAAGGAACCTTTAAATCGCTATATTGTTTACTCATTCCTTGAGGGCACAACTTTTTGCAAACTAGGCCATAAACGGAGCGTTCTTTGTAAACTTGTAAAGGAAGTTATCAATAAGTATGAAGTAGCTACAGAGATTGATGGCTGGGGATGGAAAGAAAACCTAGTTCAATCTTGGAATGAATTTTTAACGACAAATGTGATGGAAGCTCATGAAAATGTAAGACGTTACATAAGTGAGGAAGCGTATAGAACGGTTTTTAAGTTAGCAAATAGTCCAAGTAGGGGGACTGGAATAAATCAGCCATTTTTATTGCATGGTGATCTTGGATTTCATAATTTTATATTTCAAGAGAATAAACTGCACGGTGTAATTGATCCTTTACCAGTGTTAGGAGATCCTATATATGATTTAATTTATGCGTTCTGTTCAACTCCGGAAGATTTAACAAAAGAAACGATTGGTTATGCGATGAAACAATGTGTATTTCATAAAAATGACCGTGATTTATATGAAGAGATAGTCATAGGATTATATTTGCGTATAGATACATGTTTATGGCACCACCCGAAAGATTTAGAAGATTATTTAGCAGCTTGGCGTTATTGGATGGGTGAGGTTGAGGTGACTTTATAGTACAAATATTTTTAGGGGAGATGGTGAGATGAATGTTGTAGAAGCGAAAAAGGATTTACTGTAATTCCATTATCGGTTACATTTGTCTATTTACTTACTTTTATAAGTTTATTAATTGAACATAAAAAAGCAGCTTAATAAAAATTTAGGGATAGGGGGAATTATGATGAAAAATTACGTTTGTACAACGTGTGGCGTGCAGTATGCAGCGAGTGTAGAAGAACCGGTGAGTTGTCATATTTGTGATGAAGAGAGGCAATATGTGAATCCAAAAGGACAATCTTGGACGACACTAGAAAGCTTACAAATTGGTGATACATATAAAAATGAAATAATCGAAGAGGAAGATGGACTTTATAGTATTACAACAAAACCAGGATTTGCGATCGGTCAAACGGCATTTGTAGTGAAAACAGAGTCATATCGTTTACTGTGGGACTGTATTACGTATTTAGATGAAACGACAATTACGAAAATAAAAGAGCTTGGCGGATTAGATGCGATTGCATTGTCTCATCCTCATTATTATTCAACGCAAGTAGAATGGGCAGAGACATTTGATGTACCAATTTATATACATGAAGATGATAAAGAGTGGGTGATGCGTCCGAGTAGTCGTATTATTTATTGGTCTGGTGAGTCTTTACAATTAGCTGATGGGATTACTGTACATCGTCTTGGAGGACATTTTAGTGGTGGTTCTGTATTGCATTGGGAAGAAGGTAATGATGGAAAAGGGATTTTGTTAACAGGTGATATTATTCAAGTTGTAGCAGATGAGCGGTGGGTAAGCTTCATGTACAGCTATCCAAACTTAATTCCACTACCAGCGAGGAAAGTGGAAGAAATGGTGAATCGAGTGAAGCCGTTACAGTTTAATCGTTTATACAACGCTTTTCATCGAGTAGTAAAAGAAAATGCAAATGAGGCAGTTGAACGTTCTGCTGACAGATATATAAAAGCAATAGAAGGAAAGTTGTTTCATACGTAAAAGGAGAGTAGCTTAATGAAAACGTTAGTATGTTTTGGAGATAGTATTACAGCTGATGAAACATTTTTTGATGGAATGCCGAGATTAACACCACGTTTGCAAGAGATGTTTCTGAATTGGATAGTAGTGAATGCAGGTGTTCCAGGTGATAATACATTCGATGCGTTAAATAGGATTGAAGAAGATGTAATATCATATAAACCAGATTTCGTAACAGTTTTTCTTGGTACGAATGATGCAGTTTCTTTTTCTCAAGTGTCATTACAAGCATACAAAGAAAATTTAGAGAAGATTGTGAACCATATTTCGTCAGGTAAAGTGCTGCTTATTAGCCCTGCGCCAGTTGATGAAGAGAGGCAGCATAATAGAACAAATGAAGTGCTCTGTCAGTATGCAGACGTGGTAGAGGAAGTGGCAAAAGAAACAGGAAGCTATTTTCTAAATTTGTATGCTGAAATGATTCAAGAACTGAATTATAAAAGGTTTGTAGAAAATGATGAAAAAGATGGATTACACTTTGGGCCAGAAGGTTATGAGTATGTAGCGAAGTTAATTGGTGAAAAGTTAAAAGGGATTTTATAAAAAAAGCAAAGCGATATCGCTTTGCTTTTTCGTATTTCTTTCGTAGTCCATAAACTTATTGATTGCTGTAATTTGGACAGATATTTTGCATTTTTATCCCGCATTAACTGCCCGTAAATGCCCGATTGGTGAGGGCTAATAATCAGTGGGGGATGAACAAAAAAACCACTGATTAAAGTTTCACTTTATGTGGGTAAAAGGTTAGTGCTGTTTTAAAGTAATAAAAATTTATATTTCGTAGTTGAAAATTAATAAAGATGTAACTATAATAGTTACAGTGAGTTTGTTGTTTTGAGATGTACATATTGAATTACAAGAATGAAGGGAGTTTTTATGTAAATCAAAAAGTTATAAAAATCTATTTATTTTTATAATAAAATAAAATGTTTTTCGGTTCATACACATTATTAAATATGTTATTTCTAATAGAAAAATAGAGGTGGAAAAATGAAAAATTTTAAAGGTATGTTGATATCATCACTTGCAATTACAACTTTTGCTGGGATAGGTACGACATTTGTAACAAATACAGTATATGCTGCTAATGACGATTCTAGTAAAATACAAGTTCGTTCTAATAAGAGTATAAACACAACAACTGGCTCGAGATTGCCTGTATTATCAGTCAATCCTTATGATGAACCTAGATTTTCAAGACAGGGATATCTTGAAGAGGCACCTTTAGGAATTAATGCTCCTTATGCTTGGGGAATTAAAGGAGGAAATGGCCAGGGAGCAACTTTTGTAGATTTGGAAGAAGGCTGGTTACTAAATCATGAAGATTTAGTCGGTCAAAATATTGAATTTATGTCTGGAAAAATGAGTAATGATCTTTCTCACGGTACTTCAGTTCTAGGTGTTGTTTCGGCAGCTGACAATGGGATTGGGAATATTGGGATTGCACCAAAAGCAAAGGCAAAAGTAATTTCAGTGATCCGAGATAATGGGAGAATCGATGTAAGAGATGCTATTTTAAGTGCCGTAGATTCTTTACAGGCTGGAGATGTTTTATTAATAGAAGAATCCTTTAAATATGATGGATATGGAGATGACCCTTTACCAGTAGAAGTATACCCGAGTATATTTAACGCAATTCGCAAAGGTACAGATAAAGGCATTATTATTGTAGAAGCAGCTGGTAATGGTGGGATTGATTTAGATGAATTTAAAGACCGTAATGGTAAGCAGATTTTAAATCGAAATAGTCCAGACTTTAAAGATTCAGGAGCTATTATAGTTGGAGCATCTACTGCAAGAGTTCCTCATAAACGTTTAGCTTTCTCTAACTATGGTAGTAGAATTGATGTATATGGTTGGGGAGAGTATGTTGATACATTAGATACATATCAAAATCAAAATAGTAAAGGACAAAAAGTTACAGATCAGAACATAATTAATCGTTATACTTCTAATTTCCGTGGTACTTCTAGCGCTTCGCCTATAATTGCTGGGGCTGCTGTATCGATTCAAGGGATTGCTAAAGAACATTTAGGTAAGGCATATACACCAAAAGAATTGAGAGCAATTTTAAGTAATCCTAATACAGGCACAAAGTCTAATAACCCATCATCTGATAAAATAGGTGTTTTACCAGATTTAAAAGCGATTTTGTCTAACCTTGGATTTCATAGTGATTTGACTACCAATGATCCTATGGTATTTCCAGATAACGTAGAAAAAAATGAAGGAAAAGAAAATTCAACTTTCGTATTTCCAGGTGAAGAAACAAAAAGAACAGGTGATAAAAATTCAACTGTAACCTTCCCAGAAGAAGATTTAAAACAGGAGGAAAAAGAAGAGGGATTAATTGTTTTTCCTGATTAATAAAAAAATACTACCTTCCATTTGGAGGTAGTATTTTTTATTTCTTGTCAATAACAAGCAGGCATGAAATTTGTATTTGTTTATCTTTCATAATGAATTTAACTAAAAAAATCGAATATTTGACTGTTAATTTACTTTTTCGTCTCAATCAATTACATGAATTAATCTAGAAATGCTTGCTGTAATGCTTTCAGTCCATCGCTGTAAATACCATGAAACAGATTAATTGCCTCTTCATCACTAACCTCAACAGGAGTGAATGTACCAGACCACTCTACTAACGATGTGTTACTTTCAGTACCTTCTTTCACCTGGATTGTAGATAGATAATTAGTGACTGGGAATGGTGCATTCATGATTGAATACGTGTAGTAGCGCTCTTTATCATTGAATACTTCTAATCGTTCTATAATTGTATCCCCATCCGGATTAGCTAGATGACGTACACGACCGCCTTCAGTTAATTTACTGCTAGGTATATAAGGTAACCAGTCTGGAAGGGAGTTGAAACCTCCGATTAATTGCCATACTTGTTCAGGTGAACCGAAAATTTCCATAGATGTAGTAGTATGTGCCATATTCATTACGCTCCTTTTCATCCCGGTATTTACGGGTAAATAATCAGTGGGGGATGCTCTCACTGATTAAAGTTTCATTATTATTTTACGTTGATTGGTAGTGGTGCATTAGGTGCTACTAGTTTTTGTTCGCGCATTTCTTCCCAGAATGCTGCTGGAATTACTGTATTTAAGGCGTTTTGGTCTTCTACAATTCGTTCCGGTTTACTTGCACCAGGAACAACGGCAGCAACTGCTGGATTTGCTAGTGAAAATTGTAATGCAGCAGCTTTGATGCTGATTTCGTAACGATCTGCAAGAGCTTTGATTTTCTCAACCTTTGCAATAATTTCTGGCGATGCTTTTTGATATTCGAAGTGAGCGCCTCCAGCAAGAATACCTGAGCTATATGGGCCACCAACAACAATATCCATATTATGCTTTACAGCTGCAGGCATTACTCGTTGCAATGCACGTTCGTGGTCTAATAATGAATAGCGACCAGCTAATAAGGATATATTTGGTTTCGCTTCTTCTAAATCAAGCATAAGTTCAATTGATTCTACTTTGTTTACTCCAAGCCCCCAGCCTTTAATGACTCCTTCTTCACGTAAACGTGTTAGCGCACGGAATGCTCCTGTTCGAGCAATTTCAAATTGTGAAATCCACGCATCACCATAAAAGTCTTGTGCTAAATCATGAATGAAAACAAAGTCTAGACGATCTGTTTTTAAACGTTTCAAACTTTGCTCGATAGAACGAAGTGTTGCATCTGCGCTATAGTCATTGATCATTTTATTTTTGCGACCAAATTCGAAAAGCCCGCCTTTTTCACCTAAATCACGTGCAGATGGATCTTCTAATTCATCCGAAATAGTTCGACCTACTTTCGTACTTAAAAAGTAATCATCACGATTTCTTTTTGATAGTGCTTCACCAAGACGAATCTCCGCTAAGCCAGATCCATAAAGTGGAGCTGTATCAAAGTAACGAACGCCATTCTCCCAAGCAGCATCCACTGTAGCGATTGCTTCTTCCTCTGGGATATTACGGTACATATTTCCTAGTGGTGCTGTACCAAACCCGATTTTTTCTTTTAGTAATTTACTCATTATAGATATCCTCCTAAAATGTATTTGCAAAATATTTATTCATTGTGAATGGATGTGAAAATGAAAACATGTCATTTTATCGTCTGACAAAATGTATGAGAAAAATACTCACTTTAAAGTAAAGGTACTAACAGGTAATTTCTAACACTGCATGACTCACTCAACTCTTACAAATGCTATTATGAAATGTATTTTACATAATGAAAAGTACGTACTTTAAAGTGATATAGATACTAAAAAGTAATACAGGTACTTTTTGGTGCCGTACTACTCATCTGCTGTTTACGTATGCTATTATGAAACATGTTTAACAGGGTAAAAAGTACGTACTTTAAGGTGCTATAGATACTTAAAAGTAATATTTAAATATTTTAGCTTATTTGTCTTATAAAATTATTAAAGGAGATTTTTATATGAAAACATACAATATTCCTGTAGAGGCAACTTTAGAGGTTATCGGTGGAAAGTGGAAAGT
>NZ_JAKUEU010000092.1:0-18298 GCF_022663075.1 Bacillus cereus group sp. BfR-BA-01441 | reverse complement strand
CGCTTTTAAATATAATTTGCGTTTTTTTGAGTAAGTACCATATACTATTTGTATTAGATACTAGGATGTAGAGGTGAATGATGTGTTAGATCGTTTGCAAGCTGTAGAAAATCGTTATGAGAAGTTAAATGAATTGTTAAGTGATCCAGCGATTATTAGTGATTCAAATAAGCTTCGTGAATATTCAAAGGAACAGTCTGATATACAGGAAACGGTAGAGGTGTATCGTGAGTATAAGGATGTTCGTGAGCAATTAAAAGATGCGAAAGCAATGTTAGAAGATAAGTTAGACGCAGAAATGCGTGAAATGGTAAAAGAAGAAGTTTCTGAGTTAGAATCACAAGATAAAACATTATCAGAGCGTCTGAAAATTTTACTTGTTCCAAAAGACCCTAATGATGATAAGAACGTTATCGTTGAGGTTCGTGGAGCTGCTGGTGGAGACGAGGCAGCTTTATTTGCTGGTGACTTATACCGTATGTATAGCCGTTACGCTGAGGTACAGGGCTGGAAAACGGAGATTATTGAGGCTAGCTATACAGAGTTAGGTGGATATAAAGAGATTATCTTTATGATTAATGGTAAAGGTGCTTTCGCGAAGCTGAAATTCGAGAATGGTGCTCACCGTGTACAACGTGTTCCTGAAACGGAATCTGGTGGACGTATTCATACATCTACAGCAACTGTAGCTGTATTACCAGAGGCAGAAGAAGTAGAAATTGATATTCATGAGAAAGATGTTCGTGTTGATACATTCGCTTCTAGTGGACCTGGTGGACAGAGCGTTAATACAACGATGTCAGCGGTGCGTTTAACGCATTTACCGACTGGTGTAGTTGTATCTTGTCAGGATGAGAAATCACAGATCAAGAATAAAGAAAAAGCGATGAAAGTATTACGCGCACGTGTTTATGATAAGTTTAGACAAGAAGCGCAAGCTGAGTATGATCAAAACCGTAAACAAGCTGTTGGTACGGGAGATCGTTCAGAGCGTATTCGTACGTATAACTTCCCGCAAAACCGTGTTACAGACCATCGAATCGGTTTAACGATTCAAAAGCTAGATCAAATCTTACAAGGTAAGTTAGATGATTTCATCAATGCCTTAGTGATGGAAGATCAGGCTCAAAAGATGGAGGCAGCTGAGTAATGCGTGTCTATGAAGCCCTGAAATGGGCTTCTTCTTTTTTACAGGAAAATGGACGAGATGAAAATGCGGGAGAAATTGTCCTTTGTCATGTATTAAAGGTGAACAGAACAGGATTACTTATGAATATGCGTGAAGAAATAACTGAGGAACAAGAGAAAAGCTTTACGGAGTTTATCCATAAGCATGTAGAAGGTATTCCTATTCAATATATGATTGGTTATGAAATGTTTTATGGACGGTCTTTCTTTGTGAATGAAGAAGTATTAATACCAAGGCCGGAAACAGAAGAGCTTATAGTGGGAGTATTAGAAAGAATCGAGCGCCATTTTGGTGATGAGAAACTACATGTAGCAGATATAGGTACAGGTAGTGGAGCGATTTCTATTACGCTTGCTTTAGAAAATAAAAATCTTCATGTGTATACAGTAGATATTGCACAAGAGTCGATTGAAGTTGCAAAAGAAAATGCAAAAGCTTTAGGTGCAGAAGTAACGTTCTATCACGGTGATTTATTGTCACCATTTCATAAAACGGGTCAAAAGCTAGATGTTGTTGTTTCAAATCCTCCATATATACCGGAAGAGGATTGGCGTGGTCTTTCTCCTGTTGTGAAAGAGCATGAGCCGAAGAGAGCACTTGTTGGTGGTGAAGACGGATTAGATTTCTATCGCCGTTTTATGGAAGAATTGCCGAATGTGTTGCAGAAGAAAGCGATTGTGGCGTTTGAAATTGGAGTAGGACAAGGTGAGGATGTAAAAAGATTGTTACAACAAGCTTTTCCACATGCTCATGTTGAGGTTGTTTTCGATATTAACGGAAAAGATCGTATGGTATTTGCAGAGATGGAGTAAGGTTCACACCTTACTCTATTTTTTTGTGGAAAAATTCATATAGATTTTGAATTTAATAGTTTAGAAAGATGAAAGTCTGTCCACACTGTTTGTAGAAGGGACGGTGGAGGAAATGAAAAAACAAGTTATTGCTTATCTTCTTATACTATTAATTGGTGCACAGTTACTTGTGCAGTTTGGATATATGAAAGCTGATGCGAAAGGGCCTTCAGTTATTCCGAAAGAGGCCGTTCGATTACGAATTTTAGCAAATAGTGATTCAGATAAAGACCAGGCATTAAAGCGTAAAGTGCGTGATGAAGTAAAAGCACAAATTGATGGATGGGTAGCGGATTTAACTTCATTTGAAGAGGCGCGCAAAGTAATTCAAAGTCATATTCCAGAAATCGAGAAAACGGTGGAAAATACGTTAAAAAGAGAAGGAAGTAAAGAATCATTTCAAGTGAAATTTAGTAAGAATGTAAAGTTTCCTACAAAGGTATATGGGAATTTTATTTATCCGGCAGGGGAATATGAAGCAGTCTTAATTACAATTGGGGAAGGTGAAGGGGCAAACTGGTGGTGTGTATTATTTCCACCGATGTGTTTCTTAGATTTTTCAAGTGGTACAGCTGTAAGGAAAGAAGAACATGTTGTGAAGGCTGAATCTCCTGAAGAGGAGCAAGTAAAACAAATAGATAATGAAGAAGTAGTAAATGTAGAAGAGAAAAAAGAGGATGAGGTAAAAGAAACGAAAGTTGTAAAGCGGGAAGTAGTAAAAAAAGTAACATCTTCTGAAAAGAAAGTAGTAAAAAATGAAACAAAAGTCGAAGAGCAGCCTGTAAGTAAAGAAGAAACAAAAAATGTGGAAAAAGTGGAGAAACCTGTGGAGAAAAAACAAGAAAAGCAAAATGAGTATGTAAAAGTAGAAGAGGAAGAAGAAAAGCCAGAAGTTAAATTGTTTATTGTAGAAGCTTTTACATCTTTATTCTCTAAATAGTACTATTAATAAATCCCTCCTCATATATAAAAATGAGGAGGGATTTATTATGAAGAAAGTGTATTTTGCTACGAAAGCAGATGTGGAAAGATTACATTCTTTTTTCGGACAAGCTAATAAAAAAGATGATAAAATAAATGAGTTGTACGCACAATTTATGATTTTGGAAGAGGCGGAAGAAATACGAGCTGTAATTGGTTATGAACAAAGTGGGGAAGATGTACTTATTCGTTCTTGTTTATTCACACCTCATGTGGATAAACAGACTTTCTTATATTTTTTTGAAATGTTTTTGCAGTATATGAAAGAAAAAAGTGTTCAACAATTGTACTTACTAACAAATCATCCACAATCTGTACCGATCTTTCAGTTCTTTGACTTTTTTACTATAGAAAAGGATGAGGTTCCAGAGGGAATTCAACAGCTAGAACATTTTTGTAAAAATATAAAAGAGCAGAATGCAATAATACTAAATTGTCAGCTATTCACAAAGTTATCCACGGATTAATTAGGTTTATCCACATTTTGTGGATAAACCTTGTTTGTCTTTTGGATAAATCTCATAGTAAACTAAAAATAGACAAGTATTTAAGGCTAGAAAAGGACGTGGAAAAAAATGCATACAAATATGTGGGTTGTGGATAATGTTGTGGAAAGAAAAAAATATTATCCACAGTTACAAGAAGCAGCAAAATTATTAAGAGAAAATGAGGCGGTTGCTTTCCCTACGGAAACAGTATATGGGTTAGGGGCAAACGCGATGGATGATGAAGCAATCGCGAAAATTTTCGAAGCGAAAGGAAGACCGAGTGATAATCCACTCATTGTCCACATAGGTACAAAATCTCAGTTAGATGGGATTGTGAAAGAAATTCCACCAGTTGCAGAGAAGTTAATGGCGCATTTTTGGCCAGGACCATTAACAATTATTTTGCCGAGAAAAGAAGGAATTTCAGAGAAGGTGACGGCAGGACTTAATACGGTTGGAGTAAGAATGCCTGATCATCCAATTGCACTTGCTCTTATTGAAGAGGCGAATGTACCTGTTGCGGCACCAAGTGCGAATCGTTCAGGGCGTCCAAGTCCAACATTAGCTTCTCACGTATATGAAGATTTGAATGGGAAGATTGCAGGTATTGTTGATGGTGGTGCAACTGGAGTAGGCGTTGAATCAACTGTAATTGATTGTACAAGCACGGTTCCAACAATATTACGTCCAGGTGGGATTACGAAAGAACAATTAGAAGCGGTGATAGGTACTGTTTCTTTAGATCCAGCTTTAAAGGATGAGAAGGAAAAACCGAAATCGCCTGGAATGAAATACACACATTATGCGCCGAAAGCACCACTTAGTATTGTCGAGGGCTCACGTGAGTTTATTCAGCATCTTGTGGATGAGAAAAAGAAAGAAGGATTTAAAGTAGGCGTATTAACGACAGAAGAGTATCAGTACGTATATAGTGCAGATGTTATATTATCTTGTGGTGTTAGAAGTGACTTAGCTAGCGTTGCGACTAAATTATATGATGTACTTAGAACATTTGATGCAAGTGAAGTGGATGTTATTTTTAGTGAGTCATTCCCTAATGAAGGAATAGGGAATGCAATTATGAATCGTTTAACGAAAGCGGCAGGACATCATATTATTATTGAATGATAAGGTAAGATTAGCAAACAGAATATTTCTCCTTGGATAAGCATATTGTGAAGTAGCACGTCCAAGGAGGGGCATGAATGACGTTTGAACAGCTAATACCTTTAATAATTATGGCATTCGCCTTAGGGATGGATGCGTTCTCGGTGAGTCTTGGTATGGGGATGATGCCCCTAAAGTTAAGACAAATCCTGTATATTGGTATGACGATAGGGATATTTCATATTATTATGCCGTTTATAGGAATGGTACTAGGTCGTTTTTTATCAGAGAAATATGGAGATATCGCACATTTTGCGGGTGCTATTTTATTAATCGGACTAGGGTTTTATATCGTATATTCGACCATTTTACAAAATGAAGAGACTAGAACTGCCCCTATTGGAATTGGTTTATTCGTATTTGCATTTGGCGTCAGTATAGATAGTTTCTCAGTAGGGCTTAGTCTTGGTATTTATGGGGCACAGACAATTATTACGATTTTACTTTTTGGATTTGTTAGCATGTTATTAGCGTGGATTGGTTTATTAATTGGGAGACATGCGAAAGATATGCTCGGTACATACGGTGAGATAGTAGGTGGTATCATTTTGGTTGGGTTTGGATTATATATCCTTTTTCCTATATAATTTTATGTAGGAGGGAATTATGAACAAGCTATTGGAATGGTATGTTGAATTTTTAACCTTCTTTCCTCGATGGCTAAGAAGACTTATAATTTGGGGTATTATTTTGCAAATTTCGATGTTAGGTTGGATTAAGTTAATTCGTGAATGGTGAGATAGTTCCTTTCTGTGAATATTTTGTTTGTACTATATTTATTACGCTAAAAATTACAGATATAGAAAGGATGAGATGAATGACGAGATTGAAGCAAGTTTTTGGTATTATTATTAGTTTTTTTGTTTTTTGGTTTAGTATGCTCGGTGTACAAATGTTTGCTGAGTTTTTAGATATTGAGTCATTGAAATTTGTTGCGGGAAAGACTGAGGCGGCGCGTGCCTTTTACTCTCCGTACCCGTTTTTAATTGTTTTTCTTATTACATTGCTTTCCCTATACTTCTTCGTAATTAAGCTAGGGAAGCCGAAAAAAGAGAAAATGCCTACTTTAGAGGAAAAGAAGGAAGAATTACAATGATAAAATCCCCTGCTAAAAAGCAGGGGATTTTATATTTGAGTGATGGGAGGAATCTAGCTGCCTCCGCTTTTAGATGTTATCCAGCTCCAGCGGCTAGAATGGTCGGTGGCTTCGCGTCTTCCTGTGAGGCAAAAAGCGCCTCTACGTCAGAAGCTCCATCCCCCTCCCATTCTGAACGAGCCGCTTCCACTTTTAGATATTATCCAGTTCCAGTGGCCAGCTCTTCGCATCTAAGAACCTCCCGCACGAAAGGTAAAAAGCACCTTTTGTGCGAGAGAACCTTAGCTGGTCAGAGCTAAACGGGCCACTTCCACTTTTAAACTGGCCTAACCAATTCAAATTGTTCTCCTAATTTTGCATAGTTGTGTCCTGCTAGGCGGCTTATTGGTTTGAGTCCTTCGGCGTGAATGCGCCCTTTTTCATATAGATGTTCGGCAACGTGGAAACGAACGACGCGTCCAATTAGTAGATCGCAAGCTGGTGAGTCTTCCGTTCCGCCAAGTGGAATTGCACGTTCTAATACGCATTCCATTCGAATATTTGCTTCTTTTACACCTGGAACAGAGATGACTTCACTTTCGATTGGTGTTAGTTTTGCTAGTTCAATTTCACTTTCATTTGGCGGGAGGTTAGCTGCTGTTTCGTTAATTGCTGCTACATATGATTCGTCAGAAATATGTACGACAAATTCTCCTTTTTCAATTGCGTTTCGGGAAGTGTCCTTTCTTTCTCCTGCTTTTCGTTGTACAGATACTGAGATAAGTGGTGGATTAGCAGCGACAATATTGAAATAACTATATGGTGCTCCGTTTAGTACACCTTCTTTTGTTACAGAAGTAACGAATGCGACAGGACGAGGGATGATACTTCCGGTAAGTAATTTGTAATTATCTTTTTCAGTTTGTTCATTTGGATTAATGGATAACATGCTTGTAATCCCCTTTCTAAATATGAATACTTATTGTTTGTTTACAAGATAACGATGAGAAAATCCTGCTGGAAATAATATTTTGTTTCATAAAAAGAACTTACTTCAATTGTAATGAAGTAAGTTCTTTTTCAAGAATCTCAAATTTGAGATAAAAATTAAAGTAAAACGTATGCGCCAGGTCCGATTAAAGCTACACCAACAGCGACAGCGATTAACATTAAGTTATATTCATATCCGTTTTGTGTTACCCAGTAACCATTTTTTCCGTGAACAGTGAAGATAGCCATTAACATTGTTCCAACGATAAATAATGAACCAACTACAATGAAAATACCTGATGCGAATAAGAAACCACCTAGTAATTCAGTTGCGCCAGCCATAAATGCCATAAATACACCAGGACGTAAACCGATTGACTCCATCCAGCCACCTGTTCCTTTTAAACCGTAACCGCCGAACCAACCAAATAATTTTTGAGCGCCATGACCCATGAATGTAATTCCTATAATAAGACGAATAATAAGTAGACCGAAATCCATCATTTTAAAAACCTCCTAAAAGTTATCAACTTACCTTACGTAAGTAATAATAAAATAGTTACTTACTATAGTCAAGTGGATTTTGAAAAAAGTTTGAATTAAATTTTACAAATTAACAACAAAAAATAAAATGTAGTAAAGACCTCTAGACAAGTTGGGCAAAAAAAGAGAAAATATAAATAGAAGTTAACTTCTAATTGTTATTCAGACAATCAGAATTGACTGGAATTTTGTGAAGCGCTACAATAAGAGTCTATTAGTAATGACATAATTTATTTCGAAAGCGTTTTTACAGTATAATATTCGAAGTATGAAGTCTTACATGTATCCCGAGTTTTACTAGGGATTGCCCTATAAACTTTTAGGTAAATTATAAGGAGGACTATCCTATGTTTAAAAAATTATTCGGTCTTGGTTCAAAAACAAATGAAGAAACAATCGTAGCTCCATTAACTGGAGCAGTGAAAAATATTGAAGAAGTACCAGATCCAGTATTTGCTGGTCGTATGATGGGTGACGGTGTTGCAATTGATCCTACTGAAGGTGTAGTTGTATCTCCAGTTGATGGTGAAATCGTACAATTATTCCACACAAAACATGCTATCGGAATTAAAGCGAAAAACGGTACAGAAATTTTAATCCACGTTGGATTAGAAACTGTAAAAATGGAAGGTGAAGGTTTCGAAGCTCACGTTTCTGAAGGCCAAGCTGTAAAAGCTGGAGATAAATTAATCTCATTCGACTTAGAATTAATCCGTGAAAAAGCGAAAAGCACAATTACTCCAATTGTTATTACAAACACAGATGCAGCTGAGTCTATTAAGACAACTGTAGGCGTAGCAGCTACAAAAGGTTCAACAGAAGTAATGAAAGTTACAATGAAATAATTGCAATATAAGAGGAATCCGTTTCGTATGAAATGGATTCCTTATTTTTGTTGCGTGTTCAGTATGTATGTTAAAATACTCTAGGCACTTGGAAATAGGGTTTCACATATATGTGGATAAGGCGCATTTTTCTTAGAAAAAATATAAGAGAAATGCGCCTTTTGTATATTCACATTTCTTTTGTTCTATTCTAATGTAAGTTATGATGAATGATAAGAAATTGAATATAGGGGTGGGTTTGAATGAAACGAGTGTTATTTGTTTGTACTGGCAATACATGTCGTAGTCCAATGGCTGAGGCGTTGCTTCGTCATCACGGAGGAGATAAGTTTGAAGTGCAATCTGCTGGTGTTTTCGCCTATCCTGGGAGCGATGCATCGGTACATGCGAAGGAAGCTTTAGCTGAAAAAGGAATTTCAATTGATCATGCGGCGCAGCAAGTAAATGAAACTTTGCTTGATTGGGCTGATATTGTCGTAACGATGACAGAAAACCATAAGCAAATTGTACTTGGGCATTATCCGAGCGTTGAAAAGAAATTAAATACGTTATATGGATTAACTGAAGGTATAGGCAAGGACATTTCAGATCCATTTGGAGGCTCGCTTTCTATTTATAAAGAAACGTTAGATGAGATGGAAAAACTTGTACAAACTTTACTGAAAAAACATTCAGTAGGTTGATGTTTCGTGTATAATACGATATTGGAGATCACTTCTTCCTATATGAGGTAGCGAGTGTGAAATGAAGATAATTGATTGAAACTTTGGAGGGGTAAAAATGAAAGTAGTAATAGCATCTGATCACGGCGGTATGAATATCCGCAAAGAACTTGTAAGTTTATTAGAAGAGTTAAATATTGAATATATTGATTTAGGTTGTGAATGTGAAGCTGGTTCTGTTGATTACCCTGACTTTGCGTTTCCAGCAGCTGAAATGGTAGCGAATGGTGAAGTAGATCGTGGTATTTTAGTTTGTGGGACAGGCATTGGTATGTCAATCGCAGCAAACAAAGTAAATGGTATCCGTTGTGCGTTAGTTCATGATACTTTCAGCGCGAAAGCGACGAGAGAGCATAATGACACTAACATGCTAGCAATGGGCGAGCGTGTAATTGGTGCTGGTCTAGCGCGTGATATCGCGAAAATCTGGTTAACAACTGATTATGAAGGTGGTCGTCACGAAAACCGCGTAGGAAAAATTAAAACATACGAAACAAAGTAATAGATTCTAACTATCAGTAGTGTGAAATATAATTTGGTGAACCAACCTGTGAAAGGAAGAGGCGTAATGACAGAAATCGTAAAGGTAAGAGAACAGCTACAAATGTCGCTTTCTGATTTCCAAGAACAAGCTTCATTACAAAGCGGTCAAGTTTTTGTAGTGGGTTGTAGCACGAGCGAAGTGCTAGGCGAAAGAATTGGAACATCAGGAACGATGGAAGTAGCAGAGGCGATTTTCTCTGAGTTAAAACAATTTCAAGAGCAAACAGGTATTGAATTAGCGTTTCAATGTTGTGAGCATTTAAACCGTGCTTTAGTAGTTGAGAGAGAAGTAGCGATAAAATATCAATTTGAAATTGTAACAGTTACGCCTGTTAGATCAGCAGGTGGTGCATTGGGGACATATGCGTATCACAATTTGAAAGATCCGGTAGTAGTTGAGTTTATTAAAGCTGATGCAGGAATGGATATTGGTGATACATTTATCGGTATGCATTTAAAGCATGTAGCTGTTCCGGTTCGTACAAGTGTGAAGGAAATTGGAAGTGCGCATGTAACGATGGCCAAAACACGTGGAAAACTAATTGGTGGAGCACGTGCTGTCTATGCGGCAGTGGAAGAGACTACCACTTGCCGTTAAATATGAGAAATTAGAAAGTCATATAGTACCTGTTTATCATAAGGTAAAAGGTATGTTGTCTGACTTTATAATAGAAGAAAGAAAAGACCGATTTTCGGTCTTTTTTTTCTTTTATGATATAGAAAGTCATGTTAGAATGTAGTTGAAAACATGAAGGTTCGAAAGAATTACAACCTGAATTTTCGTTTTTTCTGAATAAATAAGAAAAAACTGTTGGGAATCGATGTAATTCGTTCAGAAAAGGGGGATTTTGGTGGATCATTTAAAACGTCAAGATGAAAAGGTATTTGCTGCAATTGAGGCAGAACTAGGAAGACAGCGTTCAAAGATTGAGTTAATTGCTTCGGAAAACTTCGTAAGTGAAGCAGTAATGGAGGCACAAGGTTCTGTTTTAACGAATAAGTATGCTGAAGGATATCCTGGAAAACGTTACTATGGTGGCTGTGAACACGTAGACGTAGTAGAAGATATCGCACGTGATCGCGTGAAAGAAATTTTCGGCGCAGAGCACGTAAATGTTCAACCACACTCTGGTGCACAAGCGAACATGGCAGTATACTTCACGATTTTAGAGCAAGGCGATACAGTACTTGGTATGAACTTATCTCATGGTGGTCACTTAACACACGGAAGCCCTGTTAACTTCAGTGGAGTACAATATAATTTCGTAGAATATGGCGTGGATGCTGACTCTCACCGTATTAATTACGATGATGTATTAGCAAAAGCGAAAGAACATAAACCAAAATTAATCGTTGCAGGTGCAAGTGCATACCCTCGTGTTATCGATTTCAAGCGATTCCGTGAGATTGCAGATGAAGTGGGCGCTTATTTAATGGTTGATATGGCACATATCGCAGGTTTAGTAGCTGCTGGTTTACATCCAAATCCAGTACCACATGCACATTTCGTTACAACGACAACACATAAAACGTTACGTGGTCCGCGTGGTGGTATGATTTTATGTGAAGAGCAATTTGCAAAACAAATTGATAAATCAATCTTCCCTGGTATTCAAGGTGGTCCACTTATGCACGTAATCGCTGCAAAAGCTGTTGCATTTGGTGAAGCACTTCAAGATGATTTCAAAACATATGCACAAAATATCATTAACAATGCGAACCGCTTAGCTGAAGGTCTTCAAAAAGAAGGACTTACACTTGTTTCTGGCGGAACAGACAATCACTTAATCTTGATTGATGTTCGTAACTTAGAAATCACAGGTAAAGTAGCAGAGCACGTATTAGATGAAGTTGGTATTACAGTGAACAAAAATACAATTCCATTTGAAACAGCAAGCCCATTTGTAACAAGTGGTGTACGTATCGGTACAGCAGCTGTAACATCTCGTGGTTTCGGTTTAGAAGAAATGGATGAAATTGCGTCACTTATTGCTTATACATTAAAAAATCATGAAAATGAAGCTGCATTAGAAGAAGCACGTAAGCGTGTAGAAGCGTTAACTAGCAAATTCCCAATGTATCCAAATCTATAATAGATTGAAGAAGACTGCCGAGACTTAATTGTTTTGGCGGTCTTTTTTTTGGACATATATTATTTTTAAAGTATGTATACAAATGATGAATAAATTTTGGCGATATAATGAAGGATACAGCTCCCATAATTGGTAAAGATACTAGATAGATTCATTGTAAAATCATGATTTTGCCAAATTTGCCCTTGAATATTAGTAGCGTTTTCTTTACAATCGTAAATAGTGTAAAAAAGCGTGCAAACGCATGAATATCATCTAAAGGAGAGATTCACATGGGAAAACTGTATGTATTTGATCACCCGTTAATTCAACATAAGATTACATATATTCGCGATAAGAATACAGGTACGAAAGATTTTCGTGAATTAGTGGACGAAGTAGCAAGCTTAATGGCTTTCGAAATTACTCGCGACCTTCCACTTAAGGACATTGAAATTGAAACACCTGTAAGCAAAGCGACAACAAAAGTGATCGCTGGTAAAAAACTTGGTTTAATTCCGATTTTACGTGCAGGTTTAGGAATGGTTGATGGAATTCTGAAATTAATTCCAGCAGCAAAAGTAGGACACGTTGGTTTATACCGTGACCCTAAAACATTGCAACCGGTAGAATACTATGTGAAACTTCCAACGGATGTAGAAGAGCGTGACTTTATCGTACTAGATCCGATGCTAGCAACAGGTGGTTCTGCGGCTGAAGCAATTAACTCTCTGAAAAAGCGCGGTGCGAAACAAATTAAATTAATGTGTATCGTTGCAGCTCCAGAAGGGGTAAAAGTAGTACAAGAAGAACATCCTGATGTTGATATTTATGTAGCAGCATTAGATGAGAAATTAAATGACCACGGATATGTAGTACCAGGTCTTGGTGATGCTGGTGACCGTTTATTCGGAACGAAGTAAGACAACTGACGAGCAGGGGAGATTCCCCAGCTCGTCTTTTTTGCTGTAAGCAAGTAGGGGAGGGGGAGAGGATAAATATACATCGTATATACAACATAAGTTGCATACACCTCACATATAATATAGAAGTCTTACGTCTGAGGAACACTATATTATGGAAGAAAAGCGTTATATCTCGAAAATATAATAGTGACAAACTTGTGAACATTTCCTTCTATTATAAAGAGAAAACTGTTAGAAATTGCATATATGTAACCAGTATTTAGAAGGGGAACGTTTTCATTTTTGGGAGGAAATGCCTAATACTCAAATTTTTAGATTTTTTACGATTTCTCGTTGACACTGTTAATACCCTATTGTATGCTAACAACGGGGATAGATGGTAGGGCTTTCAGTGACAAAATTACATCTATTCCGTGACGAAAATGTAAACTTTTTGTTTTGTATAGGATTTATGCAAAAAAATGAGTTATTATTAACACATCGTGAATGAGGGTTACATATTGGAGGGATGAATCCTTGCAAAAAAACGATCGCAGCCATATAAAAGCTTATGCTTTAATGTCAGGTATTCTTGCTCAATTAGTCGGTTCTATTCTTGTTGGAATCTTTGGTGGGCAGTGGATTGATAATAAGGTTGGAACGTTTCCGTTGTTTCTTATTATAGGGTTATTACTCGGACTAGGAACAGGGGTATACGCAATGATTCGACTCATTCGACATTACTATTCGGGAGAGCAATGATGATAGACGTACATGGACTTGTCCAAAGACAAAAGAAATATATGTACTACTTGCTTGCGCTTCTAGTGCTAGGATGGGGATTTACCTCTTACAAGGATGTATTTCTTGGACTGATTATCGGTACGATTTTCAGTTTTCTTAGTTTGCGCATCATTGCACGTAGAACAGACAAGCTGCTAGATCGCGTAACAAATGGAGAAAACGTGAAGTTCAAGGCAACAGCGGTAAGTACATATTCAAGATTCGCCACGATTGGGTTATTAATTTTATTTGCAGCCAAATATCAAGAGTTAATCGCGATGTGGGGCCTAGGTGTAGGATTGCTGACAGGATACCTTGTCATGATCATAGATTTTCTTTATTTAGAGTATAAGAGCAGGGAAGAGAGGTGAATTACTAGTGGAACACGGTAAATTAGTTGAATTTCTAGGTTTAACGTTCGATTTGTCATCAGTTATGATGGTTACTGTAGCAGCAGTTATTGTTTTCTTAATCGCTGTTATCGGAACTCGCAGCTTAGCTCTTCGCCCAACCGGGATGCAAAACTTCATGGAATGGGTGTTTGACTTCGTGAAAGGGATTATCAATAGTACGATGGACTGGAAAACAGGTGGACGTTTCTTAACGCTTGGCGTTACGCTTATCATGTTTATCATCGTATCGAACTTCCTTGGTTTACCATTCATGTATTCAGCAACTGAAGCTGGCGAACATATTGCATGGTGGAGATCACCAACGTCTGATCCAGCAGTTACATTAACATTAGCCGTGATGGTAGTTACCCTCACCCATTATTATGGAATTAAGATGAAGGGTACGAAAGAGTACGTAAAAGGTTATTTCCAACCTATGAAATTCTTATTCCCATTAAAGGTTATTGAGGAGTTTGCTAACACATTAACGTTAGGTCTTCGTTTATTTGGTAACATTTATGCAGGTGAGATCTTATTAGGATTACTTGCTAAGTTGGGCGGAGCATCAGTCCTTGGGGCATTAGGTGCGCTTGTACCAATGTTAGCATGGATGGGATTCAGTGTATTCGTTGGATCAATCCAAGCATTTATTTTCGTTATGTTAACGATGGTTTATATGGCTCATAAAGTAAGCCATGACCATTAATATAATTTAAGTAAGAAAAAATTTATTTTTTTATAATACAAAGGAGGACAAATTAAATGAGTTTAGGTGTAATCGCAGCTGCAATTGCAATTGGTTTATCAGCATTAGGTGCAGGTATTGGTAACGGTCTTATCGTATCACGTACAATCGAAGGTGTTGCTCGTCAACCAGAATTAAAAGGCGCACTTCAAACAATTATGTTCATCGGGGTTGCTTTAGTTGAGGCACTTCCAATCATCGGTGTAGTTATTGCATTCATCGTAATGAACAAATAAGGGAGACTCCCCTTACATAGATGGCGAAGAGTGTTTTTCCGAACTTTCTTCGCCATTGCTTTATGAACGAAACGTATGTCTTTTTTTTTCATATGATCAATTTAGATATTTTGAAGGGAGTGAATCCTTGTGCCAACTTTATTATTAGGAGCTTCCATTCCATTTGGAACGATTGCTTATACATTGTTCATTTTCTTACTTCTATTAGTAATGCTACGCAAATTTGCGTGGGGTCCTTTAATGGGAATTATGAAAGAACGTGAAGAGCACGTTGCTAATGAAATCGACGCTGCAGAAAGAAATAATGCTGAAGCGAAGAAATTAGTAGAAGAACAACGTGAGATGTTAAAACAATCGCGTGTTGAAGCACAAGAGTTAATCGAAAGAGCGAAAAAGCAAGCTGTAGATCAAAAGGATGTTATTGTTGCTGCTGCGAAAGAAGAAGCAGAATCAATTAAAGCATCTGCTGTACAAGAAATTCAACGCGAAAAAGAGCAAGCAATTGCTGCTTTACAAGAACAAGTCGCTTCTTTATCTGTTCAAATTGCTTCTAAAGTAATTGAAAAAGAATTAAAAGAAGAAGATCAAGTGAAGTTAATTCGCGATTATATTAAAGAAGTAGGAGAAGCGCGATGAGCAATGGGATTGTAGCAAAACGTTATGCTGTCGCTCTTTTTAAAATTGCAAAAGAAAAACACGTATTAGAAATGTTTGAAGAGGAATTACGCCTTGTACAAAACGTTTATGTAAAGAACGGAGAACTACATAGCTTTTTAACGCAACCGAACATTTCAAAGGAACAAAAGAAAACGTTTCTTGCAAACGTATTCGGATCTGTTTCTGAATCTATTTTAAATACGTTATATATTTTAATTGATAACAAACGCATTGATATCTTACCTGAAATTGCAGATGAATATGTTGTTCTTGCTAATGAAGAACGTAACGTAGCGGATGCAACTGTATATTCTACTCGTCTTCTATCAGAAGAAGAGAAGCTTAACATTGCTGAAGCATTTGCAAAGAGAACGGGAAAAGATGCAATTCGCGTGAAAAATGTTGTAGATGAAGATTTACTAGGCGGAATTAAAGTACGTATTGGAAATCGCATTTATGACGGAAGTTTACAAGGAAAATTAGCACGTATTCAGCGTGAATTAATGAAGAATAGATAGGGGTGAAGCACATGAGCATCAGAGCTGAAGAAATTAGCGCACTGATAAAGCAACAAATCGAGAACTATCAGTCTGAAATCGAAGTTAGTGATGTTGGTACAGTTATCCAAGTTGGTGACGGTATCGCGCGTGCTCATGGTCTTGATAACGTTATGGCTGGTGAACTTGTAGAGTTCTCTAACGGCGTTATGGGACTAGCACAAAACTTAGAGGAAAACAACGTAGGTATTATCATTTTAGGACCTTACACAGAAATCCGTGAAGGTGACGAAGTTCGTCGTACTGGTCGCATCATGCAAGTACCGGTAGGAAAAGAACTAATTGGTCGTGTTGTAAACCCATTAGGTCAACCAGTTGATGGTTTAGGCCCAATCAATACAACAAACACTCGTCCAATCGAAAGTCCAGCACCAGGTGTAATGGATCGTAAATCTGTTCATGAGCCACTTCAAACAGGTATTAAAGCGATCGATGCTCTTGTACCAATTGGCCGTGGTCAACGTGAGTTAATCATTGGTGACCGTCAAACTGGTAAAACAGCAGTTGCACTTGATACAATCATTAACCAAAAAGATGAAGACATGATTTGTATCTACGTAGCAATTGGACAAAAAGAATCAACTGTACGTAACGTAGTAGAAACACTACGTAAGCACGGTGCATTAGAATACACAATCGTTGTAACTGCATCTGCTTCTCAACCAGCTCCATTACTATACCTAGCTCCTTATGCTGGTGTAACAATGGGTGAAGAGTTCATGTACAATGGTAAACACGTATTAGTAGTATATGATGACTTATCAAAACAAGCAGCGGCTTACCGTGAGCTGTCATTACTATTACGTCGTCCTCCAGGTCGTGAAGCTTACCCAGGGGATGTATTCTACTTACATTCTCGCTTATTAGAGCGTGCAGCAAAATTAAGTGATGCAAAAGGCGGCGGTTCTTTAACTGCACTACCTTTCATCGAAACACAAGCAGGGGACGTATCAGCATACATCCCAACAAACGTAATTTCTATTACGGATGGACAAATCTTCTTACAATCTGACCTATTCTTCTCTGGCGTACGTCCAGCGATCGATGCGGGTACTTCTGTATCTCGTGTAGGTGGATCTGCTCAGATTAAAGCAATGAGTAAAGTATCAGGTACACTTCGTCTTGACCTTGCATCTTACCGTGAGTTAGAAGCGTTCGCTCAGTTCGGTTCTGACCTTGATAAAGCAACTCAAGCGAAATTAAACCGTGGTGCTCGTACTGTTGAGGTATTAAAACAAGGATTACACAAACCGTTACGTGTAGAGAAACAAGTTATCATTCTTTACGCTTTAACACGTGGATTCCTAGATGATATCCCAGTAGTAGATATCACTCGTTTTGAAGAAGAATTCCATGCTTGGTTAGATTCTAATGCGACTGACTTATTAGAAGAAATCCGCACAACTAAGAAACTTGCGGATGACGACAAATTTGCAGCAGCAATCAATGGATTTAAAAAAGTATTCGTAGCTTCTGAATAATAAAAGCTCCAGCGGCTCGTTCAAGCCGCTGGAGCTAGATAGTATATATAAAAGGCATCTCGGGCTCTGAGATTGCTAAAGGTCATGTAAAGGAAAAGAGTAGGTACACCTATTCTTTTCCTTCAATCATGAGCAAGAATATCTTGCAACGTAGATTAGGAAGAGGATTCTTACTAATCGTGCCAACTTCCGGAAAAAAGGTGGTGAAAACCTGTGGCATCTTTACGCGATATAAAAGCGAAGATTAACTCGACAAAGAAAACGAGTCAAATTACGAAAGCGATGGAGATGGTATCTGCATCTAAGTTAAACCGTGCAGAGCAAAATGCTAAATCTTTCGTTCCGTATATGGAAAAGATTCAAGAAGTAGTAGCGAGCATTGCGCAAGGAAGCAAAGGGATTAATCATCCAATGCTAAATGCGCGTCCTGTAAAGCGTACAGGATACATCGTTATTACGTCTGATCGCGGACTAGCAGGTGGTTATAACAGTAACGTATTACGTACAGTAAGTAACGTAATTCGTGAACGTCATAATATGGATTCAAACCAATATTCTATTATTGTGCTTGGACGACTAGGACGTGATTATTTAAAACGTCGCGGCTTTAACATTATTGATGAAGTAGTTGGATTATCTGACCACCCATCATTTACTGATATTAAAGACCTTGCTTCTCGAGCAATTGCGATGTTCGCAGATGGTGCTTATGATGAGCTGTACATTTACTACAACCATTACGTAAGTAAAATTTCACAAGAGGTAACGGAAAATAAAATTTTACCGCTTACTGATGTGGCGTCTGACAAACCGACGACAGCTTATGAATTCGAACCTTCTGAAGAAGAAATTTTAAAAGTACTATTGCCACAATACGCAGAAAGCTTAGTGTACGGTGCATTACTAGACGGTAAAGCAAGTGAGCACGCAGCGCGTATGACAGCAATGAAGAGTGCTACAGACAACGCAATGGAAGTTATCGATTCACTTACACTTTCATTCAACCGTGCGCGTCAGGCAGCGATTACGCAAGAAATTACGGAAATCGTTGGTGGAGCAGCAGCGTTAGAATAGTA
>NZ_JAKUEU010000091.1:0-18439 GCF_022663075.1 Bacillus cereus group sp. BfR-BA-01441 | reverse complement strand
AGTTCAAAAGATTGAAAAAGAGATAGATTTCCAAGTGACGTATAGAGAAATGGGTACCAATAAGCTAGATGATATGATTAATGGATTTGTTAAACCGTTTGATTTGGAGAAGGCCCCTCTTTTACGGGTTGAAATCATACATGTTACAGATGATGAGCACGTGTTGGTATTAGATATGCATCATATCATTTCAGATGGTGTATCAATGGGGATTTTCATGCAGGAATTAGCTGAATTATATAATGGTCAAAAATTATCTTCATTAAGCATTCAATATAAAGATTATTCTGCGTGGCAAAGAGGCTTGTTTACTCAAGAAGAAATCACAAAGCAAGAAAAGTATTGGATGAATGTGTTCAATGAAGAAGTACCAGTACTAAATATGCCAACGGACTATAAAAGGCCAAAAAGAAGAAGTTTTGCTGGAGATAGAATCAATTTAAAAATCAATAGTGAAACTTATAATCAGTTAAACAAGTTGGCTACAGAAAATGAAGTTACTATGTATATGCTGATGTTAGCAGGATACACGACTTTGCTTTCTAAATATTCAGGGCAAGAGGATATAGTAGTAGGATCACCAATTGCAGGAAGAAAACATGTAGATTTAAATAATGTAATGGGAATGTTTGTGAATACCCTTGCGATGAGAAATTATCCAAAGGGCAATAGATCTTTTAGAGAGTACTTAAAAGAAGTAAAAGAAAATACATTGAAAGCATATGAAAATCAGGATTATCAATTTGAAGAATTGGTAGAAAAGGTAAATGTAAGAAGAGACATTTCACGAAATCCACTATTTGATACGATGCTGGTATTTCAACACACTGATAATATGCTATTAAATTTGGATGGACTAAAGGTTAGCATGTTAGAAGATCAGAGGAAAATAGTTAAGTTTGATATTACTATACATGTAAGTGAGTTAGAGGACGGATTAGGATTAGAAATTGAATACTGTACGGCTCTCTATAAAAAGGAAACAATAGAGAGGTTTTTAGAGCATTTTATAAACGTCTTAAGAGAAGTAGTAGAAAATCCAGAACAGAAATTAAGTGAAATAGATATATTAACAGAGAAAGAAAAAAGTAAGTTATTAAACGAATTTAATAATACAAAAGGAAAATATGCTAAAGAAAAAACACTTCCAGAGCTTTTTGAAGAACAGGTAGAGAAGACACCTAATAATGTGGCACTTGTTTTTGAAAATCAAAGTATAACATATAAAGAGCTAAACGAAAGGGCAAATAGCCTTGCGCATATACTTCGCGAAAAAGGAGTTGGTCCTGACGTAGTAACGGGAATAATGGTGGAACGCTCTATTGAAATGATAGTAGGTATAATGGGGATTTTAAAAGCTGGAGGAGCTTATTTACCGATTGATCCAACTTATCCTAGGACAAGAAAAGAATATATGTTACGTAATAGCCATATAGAGATACTATGCGTAACGAATGAGGTTCATAGCGATATATCTTTTCATGGACAAATTATACAATTAGATAAATTAGAATATAAAGAAAATAGAACGAATATCAGTAAATTAAATAGTCCCCGAAATTTAGCTTATGTAATATATACATCAGGTTCTACAGGGAATCCTAAAGGGGTAATGATAGAACAAAATAGTGTAAATAACTTAGTCAACGGGTTAAATGATGTAATTTATAAAAGGTTCAATACTAATGTTAATGTCGCGTTGCTAGCACCATTTATATTTGATGCATCGGTGAAACAAATATTTGCAACATTACTTTTAGGGCATACCTTATTTGTTGTGCCAAAGGAAGTAAGTTGGAATGCAATGAGTTTAATTGAGTATTATGCAAAAAATAAAATACATGTATCCGATGCTACTCCGGCACATTTAACAATGCTTAGCTATGTAAATAAAATAGAACAAGAATTAGAAATTAAAGAATTTATTGTAGGAGGAGAGGCATTAACGCCTTATTTAATCAAAGGTTTATTTGAAAAATTTGCTGATTTTAAACCTAATATCACAAATGTTTATGGGCCTACAGAGTGTTGTGTAGATTCCACAAGTTATAGAATTGAGTTTGATCAAATAAGCGGTGATAAGGTAATTCCGATTGGAAAACCAATTTTAAACACTAATATATATATATTAGACAAGGGAAATAATCTTCAGCCAATTGGAGTAGCTGGGGAACTGTGTGTATCAGGTGAGGGGATAGCAAGAGGATATTTGAATAATCTAGAATTAACAGCTGAAAGGTTTATTGAAAATCCATTTAATAACGGTAAATCTATGTATCGAACTGGAGATCTTGCAAGGTGGTTACCCGATGGGAATATAGAATTTTTAGGACGGATAGATCATCAGGTGAAAATACGTGGTTATCGAATTGAACTTGGAGAAATAGAAAGTCAACTGTCAACTCATCAAGATATCGAAGAAACGATTGTTATAGCTAGAGAAGATAAGGAAAGTAATCAATATTTATGTGCGTATATCGTTTCACAAAAAGAATTACATGCAAGGGAAATTCGAGAATATTTAGAACAGAAACTTCCGGATTATATGATTCCTGGATATTTTGTGAAATTAGATAAACTTCCGTTGACAACGAACGGGAAAGTAGACAGAAAAGTACTTCCTGAACCAGATGGGAGTATTAATACTGGGGTAGAGTATGAGGAACCGAGAAATGAAGTGGAAGAAAAGCTCGTTGAAATTTGGAGAAGTATTATTGGGATAGAGGATATAGGAATTAATCATAACTTCTTTGTATCTGGAGGAGATTCCATTAAGGCAATCCAAATTATATCTAGATTATCTAGAATTGGTCTTAAACTAGAAATGAAAGATTTATTTGCAAATCCAAAAATTAAAAATCTTGGAAAATATATAAAACGAGAAAAGAAAGAACAAAAGGTTCATGAAATAGTAAAGGGGGAAGTAGAATTAACCCCGATACAAAGCTGGTATTTTGAGAAAAACCAAGAAGAGATACATCATTTTAATCAATCGTTCATGCTATTTAGAGAAAATGGATTTGATGAAAAACAGATAGAAGAAGTATTTAATAAAATTATGGAACATCATGATGCTTTACGCATGATATATAAAGAAAAAGAGGGAGAAATAATTCAATATAATAGAGGTTATGACAAGAACCTATTTGATTTATATATTCATGATGTTAAGGGTGTTGAGAATAAGGAAGAGAAGGTATATGAAATTGCTACAAATATTCAAAAAGAGATGGATATTAAAGAAGGTAAACTTGTAAAGCTTTGTATATTTAAATCGGATGAAGGAGATCATCTTCTGATTGCGATTCATCACCTTGTAGTGGATGGAGTATCATGGAGAATCCTACTCGAAGATTTGGAGACTTTATATTCACAACTAGAAAAGGGTGAAAAGCTAGAAATAGGATTCAAAACAGATTCCTATAAAGAATTTGCATCAAAGTTAAAAGCTTATAGCGTGAGTAGGGAATTAATGAAAGAAAGGGAATATTGGACAAGTATATCAAAAGAGAATGTACAGTTTATTCCTAAAAAGAAAGAAATCACAAAAAACAACTTTGAAAATAGTAGTACAGTAAGTATTACTTTAGATAAAGAACTCACTACATCTTTACTTAGAAATACAAATAGGGCATATAACACAGAAATAAATGATATTTTATTAACAGCTTTAGCAGTTGGAACCAGAGAATTGACGGGGAAATATAAGCTAAAAGTAAATATGGAAGGGCATGGAAGAGAGAACGTAATAGAGAATTTCGAAATCAATAGGACTGTTGGCTGGTTCACGACGATGTATCCAGTGCTTTTAGATATAGGGAATGAAAATGAACTTTCTACCAACATAAAGACAGTTAAAGAAACTTTGAGGAAAATACCAAATAAAGGAATAGGTTATGGAGTATTAAAACATTTAGCAAAAGATAAGGGATTTATGAATGAAGTAAAGGCACCAATTTCATTTAACTATTTAGGTGAATTGGATCAAGATATTAACAGGAGAGAATTCTCTGCATCAAAATGGTCTATAGGTGAAACAGTGGGTAAGAAAATTAATAGGAATACATCTATAGAAATGAATTCAATGGTTTTAAATGGTGAATTGGTTATTCATACAACATTTAATAAATTAGAATACAGTGAAAAAATGATGAAGGACTTAAATCAGAAATATAAAGAAAGTCTTGAAATGATAATTAATCACTGTGCGAATAAAGTAGAACCAGATCAAACACCTTTTGATTATGGAGATATAAATATAACATTAGAAGAACTTGAAGAAATAAAAGAAAAATACAATGGTTTTATTATTGAGAAAATATATCCGTTAGCAAATATGCAAAAAGGGATGTTATTCCACGCATTAGAAGATAAAAATTCAAGTATGTATTTTGAACAAATTGTAATGGATATAAAAGGGAATGTAGATGCAGATATTTTAGAAAAATCATTTAATACAATAATGAGGAGACACGAAATATTAAGAGCAGCATTTGAGTATGAATTAGTGGAGGAACCAAGACACGTCATACTTCAAGATAGAAAAGTAGGTTTCAAATATTATGATGTTCAAGACGAAAGCATTGAGCAGAAAACAAAATTTATAGAGAATTATTTACAAAATGATAAACAAAAAGGCTTTAATTTAAGTGAAGACACATTAATGAGAATTAGCTTAATTCAAATGAATCAGGATTCATATAAATTGGTATGGAGTCATCATCACATATTGTTAGATGGATGGTGTCTTGGGATTATATTAGGTGAGTTATTTGATGTTTATGGAAGAAAGATGAAAGGTGAAGATAGCCATTTAGCGGAGCCAACACCATATAGTGATTATATAAGATGGTTGGAAGAGCAGGATAAAGAAGAAGGATTAGCACATTGGAAGAGCTATTTGGATGGATATGAAGAACAAGCACAGGTTCCTAAAATCTTGAATAAAGTTAATGAGTATAAAAGAAAAGAAAAAATGATAGAATTTTCAAAAGAAATGACTCGTAACATTATTCAACTCGCAAATAGAAATCAAGTTACTTTTAATACCGTACTGCAGGCAATTTGGGGCATTCTTTTAGCGAGGTACAATAATATAGAAGATGTTGTATTTGGAACAGTCGTATCAGGAAGAGAGGCAAAAGTAGAAGGAATTGAAGCGATGGTAGGATTATTCATTAATACAATTCCGACTCGAGTTAAACTGGAAAAAGATAGTAGTTTTAAAGAGGTTTTAAGAAATGTCCAGGATGAATCAATAGAAAATAATAAATATAACTATATAAATTTAGCTGAAATTCAATCTTTACATGATCTAAAAAGAAATCTAATTGATCATGTAATGGTATTTCAAAATTATTCACTGGATGATAGTAGTTTTAATCATGCAGAAAGTAATACAGGTTTTATGTGTCAAAATATAAGGGGAGAAGAGCAAACCAATTATGGATTCAACATTGTAGCAATTCCTGGAGAACAGTTAGTATTAAAATTAACTTATAACGAAAAGATTTATCCACAGGAAATAATAGACAATATAGAAATGCATCTTAAAAAAGTAACGGAACAAGTTGTTATAAATGAGGATAAGAAATTAAATGAGATAGACATAATCCCAGAGAAAGAGCGAGATGTATTATTGTATAGATTTAATGATACAAAGACGAATTATCCGAAGGATAAGACTATACATCAGCTGTTTGAGGAACAGGTAGAGAAAACGCCTAATCATATTGCCGTTGAATTTGAAGGCACTAAAATGACGTATCAAGAATTAAATGAAAGGTCTAATCAAGTTGCTAGATGGTTACGAGATAAAGGGATTACTGCAAATACAATTGTGGGAATTATGGTTGAGAGATCCCCTGAGATGATAATTGGAATAATGGGTATCTTAAAATCAGGTTCAGCTTATTTGCCGATAGATCCTAAATCTCCTCAGGATAGAATCAATTTTATGATACAAGATAGTGATATTCAAATTCTATTAACGCAGGAGAAGTTCATTAATGATTCCTCATTGGATGTAGAGATGGTTAGTTTAGATAAGAGTGAGAATTTTCAATTGAGTAAAGAGAATTTAGCTCCTATCAATGATTCTGGGAACATAGCTTATATCATATATACATCGGGCTCTACTGGAGTACCAAAAGGTGTGGTTACATCACATTCTAATGCAGTAAGGGTTGTTCGTGACACAAACTATATTAAGATTGATGCAGATGATATTATTTTACAGCTTTCAAATTATTCTTTTGATGGATCCGTATTTGACATCTACGGTGCATTGTTAAATGGTGCAAAATTAGTGATGGTATCAATAGATACAGTATTGAATTTAAGTAAGCTAACAAAATTAATAAAAGAAGAAAAAATTAGTGTTATGTTTATAACTACAGCCTTATTTAATACGTTGGTTGATTTAGAAATAGAGTGTTTATCTAATATAAGAAAAATCCTTTTTGGTGGTGAAAGAATTTCAGTATCACATACAAAACGAGCATTGGAGTATTTAGGGAAAGATAAGCTGATTCATGTATACGGTCCGACAGAAAGTACTGTTTTTGCTACGTATTATTGTATAAATGAAATCAATGAAGAATTCGACACAATACCAATTGGGAAGCCATTAGCAAATACTTCAGCATTTATAGTAGATGGAAATCAGAGACTACTTCCAATCGGCGTAGCTGGAGAACTTTGTTTAAGTGGAGCAGGATTGGCTCATGGATATTTAAACCGACCAGATTTGACAGCAGAAAAGTTTGTCTCAAATCCATTTATACCAGAAGAAAAAATGTATCGAACAGGGGATCTCGTTAGGATGTTGCCTGATGGAAATATTGAGTTCTTAGGTAGAATAGATCATCAAGTGAAAGTTCGTGGTTTCAGGATTGAACTTGGTGAGATAGAGAGTCAGCTACTTAAATATAAAAAAGTAAAGGAAGCTATTGTTATCGTAAGAGATGATATTCATGGTGAAAAATATATATGCGCTTACTTTACTTCTGAAACATGGAAAGATGAATTAATAATTCAAGAAATTAGAAAGTATCTAACTAAAAAGCTTCCAGAGTATATGATTCCTGCATTTTTTGTTCAACTTGATAAGCTACCGCTAACTACAAATGGGAAAGTAGACCGAAAGTCATTACCAAAGCCTGATGGGAATGTAACAACTGAGGTAGAGTACGTAGCACCAAGTAATTTTGTAGAAGAGACTATTATTTCAATTTGGGAAGAAATCCTAGGCATCAAATCTATTGGGATTTCTCATAACTTCTTTGAAATAGGAGGAAATTCACTGAAGTTAATGAGTGCTGTTGCTGCTATTAATAAAGTTTTAAATACAGATATAAGTATTCACAATTTCTTTGAGAATCCAAGTGTAATGGGTTTAGCAAATTATATCCTATCAACTGAACATGATCGTCAAAATAGTTCTTATGATTATGTTGAGGAAGAGGTATAACGGTTTAAAATAAAATTCATTTCTTTTGGAGGTAAAAGATATTAGTAATAGGTGTAAAAAGGCAGATTTTTTATAGTGTTGATTGTTTTGAGATTTAAGATTTAAGATTTAATTATAAGAAAAGGGGATTTATCCTAGGAAAACTGTACAATCTATACTTCTTCTCAGCAGAGAAAAAGGAATAGATTGTGCAGTTAAACTAGGCCCAATGGTTTGAATTTCAAAGATGTATATGAAATTTGATAGTTGTTTTAGTTATTTACTAATAGTGTGAGAAATTGAATGGGCACCGCGAAGGGAATGATTCTAGTTATGGATATTAAAGGGTTTATAAATGATTTGAAAAAATCAAACATTTTCTTATATCAGAATCAAGGGAAGATAAAAATTATTGGACCTCGTGAACTAATAACAGCTGAATTAAAGGGAAAAATAAAGTTATATAAAGAAAAAATTATTATAGCTTTAAAAAATGAAGATATAGAAAAAAAGAATGCAATTCCAAAAGCGAAACAATCAGAAAATAATTGTTATACCTTATCAATGGCACAAAAAAGGATGATTATTTTAAATAATTTGGAATCTAAAGGTACGACATATAATATTCCTTTAGTTATCAAAATCGTGGGCGATTTTCAAATGCAAGTTTTTGAGAATGCTTTTAAGGCACTAATTGATAGACATGAAGCATTAAGAACATCCTTTGTAATGATTGATGGAGAACCAGTTCAAAAGATAGAAAAAGAAATAGATTTTAAAATTGAATATAGTGAATTAGGAGAAGATAGCGTATCAGAACGAGTGGCACGATTTATAAGACCTTTTGATTTAGAGATAGCGCCGCTTCTAAGGGTAGAGATTTTACGTGTTAATCAAAATGAGCATATCATGATGCTTGATATGCATCATATTATTTCAGATGGAGTATCAATGGGCATTTTAATGAAGGAGTTAGCTGATTTAGTTAGAGAAAAAGAATTAGCACCATTAAAAGTTCAGTATAAAGACTATTCGGAATGGCAAAAAGAATACTATAAAGGAGATAACATAAAGCAGCAGGAGGAATATTGGCTCAAGGTATTTGAGGGTGACATTCCAGTTCTGAATATGCCAACTGATTTTCCAAGACCACAAATACAAAGTAGTGAGGGAGATAGGCTTGGTTTTGAAATAGATTCTGAACTAACAAATAAACTTAAATTTCTTGCAAGGGAAAATGGAGTTACTATGTATATGCTTCTTTTAGCAGTATATAAAACGCTTCTTTCTAAATATACAAGGCAAGAGGACATAATAGTTGGTTCACCAATTGCGGGAAGAACACATGATGATTTAAAAAATACAATTGGCATGTTTGTCAATACCCTTGCAATGAGAAGTTATCCAAAAGCAGATACTAAATTCATTGATTATTTAAAACAAGTAAAAGAAAACACATTAAATGCTTATGAGAATCAAGAATATCAATTTGATACATTAGTAGAGAAACTAAATTTAAGAAAAGAAACAAGTAGAAGCGCATTGTTTGATACGATGTTTGATATACAAACTCAAAATAATTTTGAGTTTAATATAAATGGAGTAACCACTGAGGTTTGCGATATTGATTTTAATGTGGCGAAATTTGATTTAAGTCTTACGGCGATAGAATATACAGATCATTTGAAATTTGATTTACAATATTGCACAAAATTATTTGAAAAAGAAACAATCAAAAGACTTGCAGGTCATTTAGTAAATGTAATAAAGGAAATTACCAATAATCCGGGGCTTAAATTAGGAGAAATAAATTTACTTTCAGAAGAAGAAACAGAAATCATATTACACAAATTTAATGATACTATGGCTGAATTTCCTAAAAATAAGACCTTAAACCATGTATTTGAAGAGCAGGTTCTAAAAACACCAAATCATATTGCAGTTATATTTGAAGAGGAACAATTAACGTATACACAACTAAATGAAAAAGCAAATCGACTGGCAAGGTTGCTTAGAAAAAATGGTGCAAAGCCGGATACTGTAATAGGAATCATGGCGGATAAATCCCCAGAAATGATAATTGGCATATTGGCGATTTTAAAAGCTGGAGCAGCATATTTACCAATTGACCCTGAGTATCCTGAAGAAAGAATTGAATATATGCTAAAAGATAGTGAAGCAAAATTAGTTGTTACTCAGGAGCACTTACAATTCAAAGTAAGAACAGTTCCAAGTATTTTATTTAATGATGAAGAAATTAGTTCTTTAAATAAGGACAACCTAGAAAATTTAAATCATTCATCTGATTTAGCTTATTTAATATATACGTCAGGTTCTAGTGGAAAGCCTAAAGGGGTTATGACTACACATCGTAACGTCATTAACTATATTTATGCATTTTCAAAACAAATTACTTTAAATGAAGAAGATTCTATATTACAAGTGGTTTCATTTTCATTTGATGCTTTTACGGAAGAAACATTTCCTATTTTGGCTAATTCAGGGAAATTAATCATTAGTAAAAAAATTGGTGATCTGAACATAGATGAGCTAGTTAAAAATATTGAAAAATATAATGTGACTTTAGTAAGCTGTTCACCACTGTTACTCAATGAAATTGATAAAAATAAGCATTTAATACTTAATAAAAATATGAAATTTATTAGTGGTGGAGATGTTTTAAAGTATGAATATATAAAAAATATTATTGAGATTGCCGATGTTTATAATTCATATGGTCCTACAGAAACAACTGTTTGTGCAACATATTATAAGGTCAGTTCCAATGATTGTATGGGAATGAGTGTACCTATAGGTAAACCACTAAGCAATTATAAATTGTATGTTTTGGATAATAACGCTCAATTACTGCCGATAGGAATACCTGGTGAATTATATATAGGTGGAGAAGGTGTAGCGCGAGGATACAAAAATAAAAAAGAATTAACTGAAGAAAAATTCAAGTCTAATGCTTTTAGTTTAGGAGAACGAGTGTATCGGACTGGAGATTTAGTAAGATGGCTACCTGATGGAAATATTGAATTTTTAGGTAGAATAGATAATCAGGTAAAAATTCACGGTTTTAGAATTGAACTGGAAGAAATTGAATATCACTTATTAAGACAATCGAACATAAAAGAAGCTAAAGTAATTGATAAAGAGGGGATAGATGGAAACAGATATCTTTGCGCATTTATTACAGTTAATGATTTGAATGAAGAACTGAACATAGATAAAGTGAGAGAGTTGCTTGCCAAAGAGCTTCCTGGCTACATGATTCCTTTGCATTTCATAGAGATGGAAAAATTGCCGATTACACTTAATGGAAAAGTGGATGTGAAAGCATTACCGGAACCAGATTTCAATAAATTTATAGAAGATCATTATGAAGCACCTCGAAATCTAGTAGAAGAGAAGTTGGCTTTAGTGTGGAAGGACGTTTTGGGTATAGAGAAAATCGGAATAAATCATAACTTCTTTGAAGCTGGAGGACATTCACTAAAAGCTTTTTCATTGGTATCAAAGATACACAAAGAATTAAATGTTGAAATACCATTAAAACAAATATTTAATTTTCCTACTATCAAAGGCATTGGCGAATATATAAAAGGGAAAGAAACGAGTACTTACTCAAAAATAAAGAAAGCTGAGGAAAAGCAATTTTATAATCTTTCATCGGCTCAAAAAAGGCTATATATTTTAAATCAAATAGAGGATAGTGGAATTACTTACAATCTACCAGTTGTTCTACAAATGAAGGGGCGCTTTCAATTGGACACTTTTGAAAAAGCCTTTAAAGCATTAATTGATAGACATGAAGCATTAAGAACTTCTTTTGTAATGATTGATGGAGAACCAGTTCAAAAGATAGAAAAAGAAATAGATTTTAAAATTGAATATAGTGAATTAGGGAAAGAGAACGTATCAGAACGAGTGGCGCGATTCATAAGACCCTTTAATCTAGAGGTAGCTCCTCTTCTAAGGGTAGAAATCGTACAAGTTAGTCAGGATGTGCATATCATGATGCTTGATATGCATCATATTATTTCAGACGGAGTATCAATGAGCATTTTAATGAAAGAGTTAACAGATATTTTTGGAGAAAAAAAATTAGCACCATTAGAAATTCAATATAAAGACTATTCAGAATGGAAAGAAAAGTTTTGTAACGGTGATAATATAAAGAAACAGGAGGAATATTGGCTTAAAGTATTTGAGGATGAGATACCAGTTCTGAATATGCCAACTGACTTTCCAAGACCACAAATACAAAGTAGCGAAGGAGATAGATTAAGTTTTGAAATAGATTCTGAACTAACAAACAAGCTTAAAATGTTTGCAAGGGAAAATGGAGTTACTATGTATATGCTACTTTTAGCAGCATATACAACGCTACTTTCGAAATATACGGGACAAGAAGACATTATAGTTGGCTCACCAACTGCGGGAAGACAACATGATGATTTAAAAAATACTATTGGTATGTTTGTTAATACTCTTGTGATGAGAAATCGTCCTAAAGCAGACAGTAGATTCGTTGATTATTTGGAGAAAGTAAAAGAAAATACCTTAAATGCTTATGAAAATCAAGATTATCAATTTGATGAGTTAGTTGAAAAGCTAGCCTTAAAAAGGGATATTAGTAGAAACGCATTGTTTGATACGATGTTTTCTATTCAAAATTTAGATAATCTAGAGTTGAATATAAAAGGCTTAAAAGTCGAACCGTATGACATTGATTTTAAAGCGGCAAAGTTTGATTTAAGTTTATCGGCGATTGAAAATATAGATCATATAGAATTTATTTTAGAGTATTGCACAAAATTATTTAAAAAAGAAACAATACAAAGAATTGGAAATCATGTAGTTAATATCTTAAAAGAAATTGTTAATAATCCTGAGCAAAAATTAAGTGAAATAAATTTGCTTTCACAAGAAGAAAGAGAAATGATATTAAACAAGTATAATGAGACTGCTGTTGAATATCCAGTAGGTACTATACACGAACTTTTTGAAGAGCAGGTTAAAAAAACACCAAATCATATAGCTGTAGTGTTCGAAGAAAAGCAGTTGACCTATGAAGAATTGAATAAAAAAGCAAATAAACTAGCTAGAACTTTGAGAGAAAAAGGTGTTGTACAAAATAGTATAGTTGCAATAATGGTGGATAGATCAGTAGAAATGATTGTAGGAATATTGGGGGTTCTAAAAGCTGGAGGAGCATATCTGCCGATAGATCCAGAGTACCCTACAGAGAGAATAGAATTTATGCTTGAGGATAGTAATGTGGATATTATTATTACCCAAGAACATCTAAAGGATAAAAATGGTTCCTACGGTGAAGTAGTAAATATAAATCATATAGATATATATGACATCGATGAAGATAATTTGAATCATATCAATTCACCAGATGATTTAGTGTATATCATATATACATCAGGAACAACTGGAAACCCTAAAGGTGTGTTAATAGAGCATAAAAATTTGGTTAATGCCCATTACACTTGGAGAGATCACTATGAATTGTCAAAGTATGAAGTAAATTTATTACAAATGGCTAGTATGTCGTTTGATGTATTTGCAGGGGACTTATGTAGAAGTTTATTAAATGGTGGGACAATGTATATAGTACCGAGTCATATCAAGCTAGAACTGGATTTATTATATAAGACAATTAAGAAGTATAAGATTAATATTTTTGAATCCACTCCAAGCCTTATTATACCTTTTATGAATTATGTATATGAAAATAATTTTGATCTCACGACATTACGATTATTAATATTAGGTTCTGATAGCTGTCCTATACATGAGTACAAAAATTTGGTTAAAAGATATGGGGAGAATATGAGAGTAATTAATAGCTATGGAGTTACAGAAGCAACTATTGATTCTAGCTATTATGAAGAAGAGTACGATTATATACCACAAATGGTAAATACTCCTATAGGAAAGCCGTTAAATAACACAAAATATTATGTTTTAAACTCTTTATTAGAACCACAACCTATAGGGGTGTATGGTGAATTGTACATTGGTGGAAAAGGTCTTGCAAAAGGATACTTAAACAAACCAGACCTTACTCATGAAAGGTTTGTTTCAAATGGCTTTATACCTGGTGAAAAAATGTATAAAACAGGAGATTTAGCAAGATGGCTTTCAGATGGAAATATTGAGTTTTTAGGAAGAATAGACAATCAAGTAAAGGTTCGAGGGTTTAGGGTAGAAATAGGAGAAATTGAAGCTAAACTATTAGGTAATCAAAGTATAAATCAGGCGGTAGTAATTGATCGGAAAGATAATGCTGGTTTTACCTATTTATGTGCATACATAATAGCTAAAGAGGAGCTAACTACAAGTGAATTAAGAGACTACTTGTCAAATTATTTACCAGATTATATGATTCCTTCATTTTTTATTCAATTAGATAAAATGCCTCTTACACCGAATGGAAAAATAGATAGAAAAGCATTGCCTCTTGTACAAGAGGGGGACCTTTCTAAGGGAACAGATTATGAAGCGCCTCGAAATGAAGTGGAAGAACATCTTGTATCAGCTTGGCAGGATGTCTTGGGTATTAAAGAAATTGGAATTAACGATAGTTTTTTTGAAGTTGGTGGAGATTCTATAAAAGCGTTACAAATAGTTTCTAAACTATCGAAAGTGAATCTTAAACTCAAAATTAAAGATTTATTTGAAAACCCGAAAATTAAAAATCTTAGTAAGTATGTAAAAAATGAATCGAGAGTAAAGAAAAACTATGAAATAATTCAGGGGAATGTTCCTTTAATGCCGATACAGAAAAGACATTTTGTCTTAAACGAAGCATTAAATAATAAAGAGCTAAATCACTATAATCAATCATTTATGCTGTATAGAAAAAATGGATTTGAAGAACAGATTGTAGAAAAGGTGTTTCGTAAAATTTGTGAAAAACACGATGCTTTACGAATGATTTATAAAGAGGAAAATGGTGAAATTATTCAATATAATCGTGATTTAAATGGGGATTTCTTTGATTTATATGTCCATGACATTAAGAATCAAGATAATCAACAGGAGATAGTGGGTCAACTAGCAACAAATATACAAAAAGAAATTTCGATTACTGACGGTAAAATGTTAAAACTTTGCATTTTTAGAACAAATGAGGGTGATCATTTACTTATTACTATCCATCATCTTGTAATAGATGGAGTATCATGGCGAATATTATTCGAAGATTTCGAAATGTTATACAAACAAGCATATCTCAATGAAAAACTTGATATAGGTTTTAAAACGGATTCATTTAAGGAGTTTTCAGAAAAGTTAATGGATTATGCGGTAGGTAATAAACTTCTAAAAGAAAAAAAATATTGGGCAGACATATCTAAAATGAAAGTAGATTTTTTAGCGAAAAATGAAGAAATAGATGTGACCGATTATAAAAATAGCAAGACCTTAACCATTTCACTAAATAAGGAGAACACTCAAAAGTTATTGGGAGAAACAAACAAAACATATAATACTCAAATAAATGATATCCTTTTAGCGGCTTTGTTAGTAACAGTAAGAGATTTAACAGGAGAAAACAGGCTGAAAATTCTCATGGAAGGTCATGGAAGAGAAGAAGTCATTGAAAATATAGATGTTAGTAGGACTATTGGGTGGTTTACTACAATATACCCTGTATATTTTGATTTAGGTAAAGAAAAAGAAATTTCTATGAGTATAAAATTGGTAAAAGAGACTTTAAGAAAAATTCCTAATAACGGAATAGGATATGGGGTTTTAAAATACCTAAAAAAGGAGCAAGATTTGTTAAATGATGAAACGGCACCTATATTATTTAATTATTTGGGAGAAATGAGTAAAAAAGCGACCAATGAAGAATTTTCTGCATCATGGCTATCACCTGGCGAAAGTATAGGTGGCGAAAATGCAAGAGATGCTTCTATAGAAATTAATTCAATAATTGTAGAGGATACATTAATAATAAACACTACCTTCAACGAAGGGGAATATTCTGAATTTTTAATTGCTGATTTTAACCAAAAGTATAAAGAGAACCTTGAAATGATAATCGATCATTGTATTAATCAAACGGAATCAGAAAAAACAGCTTCCGATTATGGTTACAATAAAATGTCACTAGAAGAGCTTGATGAGTTACTAGGTGAATATGAATTCATCGATAATTAAAGCCTGGAGGCAAAACACAATCATAGCGACTACTTAATTGTACAAATCATATTTATAATTTTTGTGCCTTTTCCGACGGAAACTATTTAGGGGGATAAATTTATGAAAGTTAATAAAGTTGAGAAAATCTATCCATTGTCAAATATGCAAAAGGGGATACTGTTTCATGCTATTGAAGATAAAAATTCAGATGCATATTTTGAACAAATTATATTAGATATAAAAGGTTATGTAGATGAAACTATTTTTGAGGAAAGTTTCAACGAGATTATGAAACGGCACGAAGTGTTAAGAGCATCATTTAATTATAAATTGGACGAGCCATTACATGTAATATTAAGGGATAGAAAAATTAAGTTTAGCTATAATGATGTAAGTAATTTAGATTTAAACACTAAAGATTTATATGTGGAAAAATATATAGTAGATGATAAGGTGAAGGGCTTTGACCTAACAAAAGAAACCCTTATGAGAATTTGTTTGATCAAAACAAATGATAACTCATATAAAGTAATTTGGAGCTTTCATCATATATTACTTGATGGTTGGTGTATTGGGATTATATTAGATGAGTTATTTACTATCTATTCACATAAAATGAAAGGTGAAGAGCATCAATTAGAAGATCCTAGACCCTATAGTGATTATATAAATTGGCTAAATAATCAGGATAATGAAGAAGGATTGAAGTATTGGAGTAAGTATCTGGAGGGGTATGAGTTAAATGCTACCCTCCCTAAATTTAATAACTCTAGTGCTGGAAAGTATCAGAGAAGAGAAAAAGTGATAGAGTTTTCAAAAGAGTTAACGGATAAGATTACACAACTGGCAAATAAAAATAACGTCACCTTAAATACAGTGATGCAGAGTATTTGGGGGCTTATTCTAGCGAAGTATAACAATAGTGAGGATGTTGTTTTTGGAACAGTTGTCTCAGGCAGAGATGCAGCTGTAGAAGGTATAGAGAATATGTTAGGTTTATTTATAAATACAATACCAACTAGAATAAAGCTGCAAAGTGAAAAATCATTTAAAGAAGTTTTAAAAGCAACTCAACATGATGCAATAGAGGGTAATGATTATAATTATATTAATTTAGCCGAAGTTCAAGCTCTTAGCAACTTAAAAAGTAATCTTATTGATCATATATTAGTATTTGAAAATTATGCTATTGATGAAAAAGGATTGGAAGAAAAGGAAAGTGGATTAGGGTTCGAAGTTGTATCTGTAACCGACGAAGAGAGAAGTAATTATAGCCTAAGCCTTACTGTAGGAATAGGAGAGAAATTGAAACTAACAATCGTATATGATGAAAATGTATATGAAGAAAGACTAATCAATAATCTAGAGTGTCATATTCAAAATGTAACGAAGCAAGTTATCGAAAATGATGCTAAGAAATTGATCGATATAGATTTAATTTCAGAAGAGGAAAGAAACATCCTTCTTTATAAATTTAATGAAACAACCGTTGAATATCCTAAAGATAGGTTGATACATCAATTGTTTGAGGAACAGGTTGAGAAGACACCTGACCGTGTGGCAGTTAGCTTTAAAAGTAATAACCTAACTTATAGGGAATTAAATGAAAAATCAAATCAAATAGCTAGACTACTGCGAGAAAAAGGTGTTCAATCAAACACAATTGTAGGAATCATGGTCGACCGTTCTTTAGAAATGATTATAGGAATTATGGGGATTTTAAAATCCGGAGCGGCTTATTTACCAATTGATCCTGAGACTCCTAAAGAGAGAATTGACTACATGTTACAAGATAGTAATGTAAAAGTTTTATTGACTCAAGATAGATGTATAAGTCAACTTAATTTGAATGTGGAGTTAATTAATTTAGATCAAGAGAATTTTTTAAGGCTAAGTACAGATAATTTGAATTTGATAAATCATTCAAGTGATACAGCTTATATCATTTATACTTCAGGATCAACAGGAACACCAAAAGGAGTAGTTATTCCGCATTATAGTGCAATTAGAGTAGTTAAGAATACAAATTATATTGAAATTAATGAGAATGATACGATATTACAACTTTCGAATTATGCTTTTGATGGGTCTATATTTGATATTTATGGTGCGCTTTTAAATGGTGCAAAGTTAATAATGGTTGAGAAGGACACTGTACTAAGTCTTGTTAAACTAGCTAAGTTAATAAAGGAAGAACAGATAAGTATTATGTTTATTACCACAGCTTTATTTAATGCGCTTGTAGATTTAGAAATAGATTGTTTAGATAAAATAAGAAAAATATTATTCGGTGGTGAAAGAGTTTCAGTTTCACATGTGAACAAAGCCCTTGAGAAATTGGGCAAAGATAAAATTATTCATGTTTATGGTCCAACTGAAAGCACGGTATATGCTACTTATTATTTTGTTAATGAAGTAACTGAGGTTATCCCAATAGGAAAACCGTTAGCAAATACTTCGGTTTTTGTAGTAGATAAAAATTCTAACCTGCTTCCACTTGGTGTGCCTGGAGAACTATGTATTTCTGGAGACGGATTAAGTAAAGGATATTTAAATAACGAGAGATTAACAGTTCAGAAATTCGTTCCAAATCCGTTCATTCTAGGAGAGAGAATGTATCGAACAGGAGACCTTGTGAGAATGTTACCTGATGGAAATATTGAGTTTTTAGGAAGAATTGACCATCAAGTGAAAATTCGTGGTTTCAGAATTGAACTGGGTGAGATAGAGAGTCAACTTCTAAAACATAAGGAAGTAAAAGAAGCTGTTGTTATCGCAAGAGAAGATAGTAATAATCATCAATATTTATGTGCGTACTTT
>NZ_JAKUEU010000090.1:0-18652 GCF_022663075.1 Bacillus cereus group sp. BfR-BA-01441 | reverse complement strand
AATTTATTATATGGTGAGCTACAAGGATATAAGGAGGAAACAAAATGAAAGAAATAGGGGCATTACAAGCAGAATACCCATTAGTGAATAAACTTATTGCAACAGAAGAAGTATTTTGGATAAACCCAAACATAGAAAAGTATGAAACGGCAATAAAAGATTCACCACTTAATGAAGAGAATGTAAAAGATGCGGAAGAGAGATTAAAGCGTTTTGCACCATATATTGCGAAAGTTTTTCCTGAAACGAAAGGGGCGAACGGCATAATCGAATCACCTTTAGTGAAAATACCTTCTATGAAAGAAGCTTTAGAGAGAAAATATGAGCAACCTATTTTAGGAGAATTATTATTAAAATGTGATAGTCATCTTCCAATATCAGGATCAATTAAAGCTAGGGGTGGCATTTATGAAGTGTTGAAACATGCTGAGCAACTAGCATTGCAGCACGGTATGTTAACAGAAGAAGATGATTATTCCATTTTAGATAGTGATACATGTAGAGAGTTTTTTGCCAAATATTCAATTGCAGTAGGTTCTACAGGGAATTTAGGACTTAGCATAGGGATTATGAGTGCGAATCTAGGTTTTAATGTAACTGTTCATATGTCAGCAGACGCAAAAGAATGGAAGAAAGATTTATTAAGAAGTAAAGGTGTAAACGTTATTGAATATGAAGATGATTATAGTAAAGCAGTAGAAGAAGGAAGAAGACAAGCGGATGCGGATCCTAGCTGTTATTTTGTAGACGATGAAAACTCACATGATTTATTTTTAGGATACGCAGTAGCAGCATCACGATTACAAAAGCAATTAGAAGAGTTAGAGGTTGTAGTAGATAAAGACCATCCTTTATTTGTTTACCTTCCGTGCGGAGTAGGAGGAGGACCTGGCGGAGTAGCATTCGGTTTAAAGTTATTGTATAAGGATAATGTTCATTGTTTCTTTGCAGAGCCAACACATTCTCCTTGTATGTTACTTGGCTTAATGACAGGCCTTCATGACAAAATTTCCGTTCAAGATATCGGAATTGATAATGTAACAGATGCGGATGGACTTGCGGTAGGAAGGCCATCTGGATTTGTCGGTAAAACGATGGAACCATTTTTGAGTGGGAATTACACAGTAAGTGATGAAGAGTTATATAGATTATTAAAAGAACTAGCTGATACGGAGAATATTGATTTAGAGCCTTCTGCACTAGCAGGTATGATAGGGCCAGTGAAAGTATGTAAAGAAGATGAGTATTTACAAAAGCTACAGTTAACAGAGAAGGTGAAAAAAGGTACTCATATTGTGTGGGGAACGGGTGGAAGTATGGTTCCAAACGATATAATGGATGAATATTATAGGAAAGGTTTGGAATTAACGATATAAGAAAAATGAGGCTAGTTGTAGCCTCATTTTTTCATGTACATAAAAATCTTTGTTATTTTCACAATAGTTCTTTATAGTATATATAAAGGATAACTAATATTGAATAAATACAACAAAAAGCTTTATTTTACATAATAAGAGGATGTGTATACGATGTCATTACAGACTAAATATATAGCGGGTATTTCACTTGGGGTTATGGGTGTCGGCTTTGCGGCTTCTATCCCTTTTCAAGGAACGATAGCTGGAGAGATTATACAAGGGGGATTTGAAGCTGGGTTAGTTGGCGGGCTTGCAGATTGGTTCGCAGTTACAGCATTATTCCGTCACCCGATGGGAATACCAATTCCGCATACAGCTTTGTTACCTAAAAATCGTAAACGAGTAACGAAAGGGCTCATCAATACGTTAGAAAATGAATGGCTGACGAAAGAAAGTATTACGAATAAAGTAAAAGAGATGCAGTTAGCACAAATGGTACTGCAAATTGCTGAGAGAGAAATGCAGTCTGATGCTGTGAAAAAGGGGATTGTAACGATTGCAGAGAAAGCAATTGTTACAATAGATACAGAAAAGTTAGCTGTTATTATTGAAAAAGAATTAAAAACATATTTGCATACAATTAATACAAGTAACATCTTACAAGTGCTTGTTGATCAATTAGTTGTGCAAGAATATGATGAGAAGACACTTGATTACATTTTAGTAAAAGTGAAAGATTGGACAGCGCAAGATGAAGCACGCTACCAGCTTGGAAGTTTAGGTATGAAGGCGATGGAAAATATAAAAGTAGATGGATTCTTACAGTTTACATTGAAATCGTTTATGAATATTGTAGATGAAGATAAAATTGGCGGCATTTTGCAGAAGTTTATTATTAGCAATATTAACAGCTTACAAGATGCAGATAATAGCACGAGACAACTTATATTAGCGAAAATTCGTCAAGAAATTATAAATGTAAAAGAAAATGAAGCGTTACTACAAGAATTAGAAAATTGGAAAGAAAAATGGATTGCCAATTGGAATGCTACTGACAAAATAAAAGAGATGCTAGAGCAAGTACAACAAAGAGCAGTTGCTTTTGTAAATAATGAAGAATTTGCTGATAAATATGTTATTCCATTTTTACAAAAACAAATGAACAAAATAAAAGAAGATGAACAAACTGTTCAAAAAATAGAGGAGTGGTTACAAAAGCAAGTTGTTACACTTGTGGAAAAAAACCATTCGAAAATCGGTAAGCTTGTACAAGAAAATCTTGATAAGTTAGATGATAAAACGTTAATCGAAATGATTGAAAATAATGTCGGTAAAGATTTGCAGTGGATCCGAGTGAACGGGGCGGTTTGCGGATTTATGATTGGATTAGTGTTAGAAGGAATTAAAGCGATTATATGAGAAAAACCTTCCGCAATTGCGGAAGGTTTTTTATTTTTCGAGAACACTCATATTCAAATTATAAGCTTTCTCAATATTTAACTTGTACGTGCCATTTCCAGTTTTAATCGAATTTTTATACCAATGTTCTTGGTTGTTTAATTCTGGATGTTCTTCTGAAGAAGTATTTTCGTTTTTCGTTAAATCTTCTACTTGTTCCCAAGGTGCGCTTCCGTGTGTTTCTTTTTGATTTGTTACTGCTGTTAAAGATACATCACTCTCTTTTGCAAGATGGACAGATACTCTTGAGCTTTCCTGTACAAACCAATTATTTTGTAATTGACCTGGATAAAGAGATAGTTCGTTATTTGAAGCACGGATTTCCACATTTTTATTTTGCGGAAGAACAAGCGTTGGTTTCACCTGTGGTGCTGAATTAAATAACGTATGCTGAACAGGTAATGATTTTAAAGTGATATACATCGTTTCTCCAGCCGTTTGAACTGAAAGGAAATCATCTTGTTTTAAATTGAGTTTTTCATTTGCTTTCGTTGTCATTTCATAAGTTCCCAAAAGATGAATTTGATTTGTATTATTTCCCTCTATCGTTAGAGGTTGATGTCCTGCATCTACTACGATTTTTTTAATAGATTCAGGTATATCAAATTGTCCGTCTGGAATATTACTCGTTTGCCTCGTTGTGTTAATAGAGTGACGAACTTCTTCTAGTAATCCAGTTGATAATAAACAGTAAAAAGCAATTCCGACGCTTCCTAAAACACCGATAAAGAGAATACTAAAAATATCATATTTAATAAATGATTGTTCCTTCTTAGAAAATAGAAGGTATAGTAAAACTTCAGCTCCAAGTATGATAAGTAAAACTGGCCACCATGCAGTTAGTGTATCTAATACTTGAATTCCTTTTACGACTGAAAATAGTAAAAAGCACCCTAACGATATAATAGAAAGCCCCATTGAGAATGTTCCAACACGCCAAGTCCTCATTCGCTTGTCCCACCTTTGTTTTCTTTATTTCCAAGTAACAATTTAAAGCCGCCGCCAATTAAAAGGAGCGCAACGATAGATGTCTGGAAATAGCGATAATATAGTTCACTAAGATGAATATTAAATATAGTTACAAAATAATCATTCAAAATAGGAAGGACTGTTTGATTTAATAAATAATAACCACCGAGTGTAATTAATCCGATACCGATCCATCTTTGATGATTTATAAAATAATCGATAATGGGTTCGTCTTGTACTCGTTCTTTTCCGTATTTTGCTGTTTGCTGTAACGCATCAAAAAAGCTATAGAACCAAATGATTGGTACTAAAAATAAAAACGCAGAAAGTCTTAATAAGTCGAGTAAATAAATAGATAGTAAAAAGGCTGCCATAAGCTGAAGACCACGGCGTTGTAAACCTAAATACATATGACCTGCTCCAGGGAACATCGCTAAAATAGAAGCAAATGTTTTACTTTTTTTTCCTTGCTCTCGATGTTCTTCAAAATCTTCGAAAATAGTACGGTCAATTAATTGCTCGTCGCGTTCTTTTTTCTGTAGTTGCTGAACAACGTCAAAGAAATTATAAATCCATAAAACAGGTAACGTAATAAGAAAGATAAGGAAACTTCCTTGAGATGTTAATAATGTTACAAATATAATCATGCTGCCTAAGCCAGCGCAAGCGACTAAAAACGTAAGACCGCGTTGCATAAGTCCTAATTGGAAATGGCCAAGTCCAGGGATGATGGATAGGAGAATGATATAAAATCGTTCGCTCTCTTTAGAGGAATTTATCAATTCTCCAGCTTCTTGTTTTTTCGTTTGTTTTATAATGGTGATAACTAAATCTAGTAAGTTAATTACCCATAGAACAGCTAGTAAAAATAGAGAAAGAAAAGCAATATCACGTTCTCTTACTACTATGGTACAAAATACTGCAAAGGAGAATAGAAATAAAGATCCTCCGCTATATAAAATAAACCGTCCTAGCTTTTTTAAGTATAAATGTCCAAGCCCAGGAATTAGCCCTAATACAAGTGCTAAAAAGGGGTTTTTATTCATGCTTTAAACCTCCGTCCTTTTTTGATGTATCTACCGATTTGTTTACAATTTGTTGTGAGATAGAAGACTCGTTATGTTTTGAAGATTTCTCGAAATTTGATGTCGCTGTAAAAATATATTGGAATAAACCACTTACCATAAAAATAATTGTAGCTGCAGTCGCAATTATGTAGTGAATAATTGTGCGTTTTAGTGAGTTTGTTTTTATATTTTCATTAGGTTGTAGCGTTTCAAAATTAATTTGCGTCATAACTTCGTTCGTAAATGAATCATCATTTATCATTGGAAGGTTTTCATGTTGTTCATCAATACTTTCCATATAAAGTGTTAAACAATGATCACATTCGTAAAGATGTTCTTCCATAGATTCACGTTTATTGTTTTCTATAAAATCTAATGTATAATTGCGCCAATCTTCTTTTGAATAATGCATCATAGAAACTCTTCCTCCTTCCAATGTTTTTTAATCCATTTTCGTGCCCGATACAGTTTCATTTCAACTGTTTTCACTTCGATGTTTTCCTGTAAAGCAATTTCTTGATAGCTTTTTTCTTCTAAGTAATGTGCGAGAACGACATCACGGTAATTTTCCGGAAGTTCTCTCAGTTTTTGAGCGATGAGTAATTTTTGCTCTTTCGTCAATAGTAAAGCTTCAATGTTATGAGAGGATTTTATATTTTCCTCTGTTTCTTTACATAAGGAGAGTTCTTCGTTTTCTCTAGCTTTCTTTCTCTTATAATCAATAGCGTGATTGGTGGCAATACGTGCCATCCACGTTTTTAATCCGCGAAATTGATAATTTGGGAGAGAGGTGTGAATTTTTACGAATACTTCTTGTGTAACATCTTTCGCATCTTCTTCATGTCTTAAAATAGAAAAGATAACTTGAAAAATATAATGACGATATGTTTGTACAAGGATACGAAAAGCATGCTCGCTTCCTTGCTGTGCTTTTTCAATTAATTGTTTTTCCTCAATGGGTCTCTCCCTCCTTTTTGACGCATTCTATTATATAGACGTAAAGAATGATAAGTCACCCTACACATATTGTAAAAAAAGAATAATATATTTTTTGCAGGAGAGCTAGATGAAAAAAGGTGTGAAAAAATGGTAAAGAGAAGTATATAATGAGCAAGTAGGAAATGTTACGGGAAGAAAGGATGTGAATGTTAGTAGGGGAAGGGCCATACTAACAAACATGAAAATTAAAATATTAATAGCGGATGATAACTCTTTTATTAGAGAGGGCATGAAAATTATTTTAAATACATACGAAGAGTTCGAAGTAGTAGATACTGTAAATGATGGGGAAGAAGCTGTAGCATATTGTAAAAAGCATGAAGTTGATATTGCTCTTTTAGATGTTCGTATGCCAAATATGAACGGGGTAGAGGCGACGAAGTTCATTTGTGAAGAGACGAAAACAAAACCGCTTATTTTAACGACGTTTGATGATGATGAATATATTTTGGATGCAGTAAAAAACGGAGCGAAAGGTTATTTGTTAAAAAATAACGATCCGGAGCGTATTCGTGATGCGATAAAAGGAGTATATAACGGTCAAACTGTTATGCAAGATGTTGTCCTCGATAAAATTAAGTCTAATTTAATGGAAAGTAAAGAGGAAGAATGTAAAATTGATAAGAGCCTTTTCACAGAAAGGGAGCTTAGTATTATCGCATTAATTGCAAAAGGTTTCTCGAATAAAGAAATTTCGAAACAGCTTTTTATATCTGAAGGAACAATTGCAAATTATATTACGTCAGTTTTAGGGAAAACTGGACTTGAACATCGCACACAAATTGCGATTTATTACTTAACAGGGAAAGTAGATTAGTGATATGGAATTTTGGCTAACTGTAAGTAAATTAATTGTCTTTTTATATATTGTGTTTAGTTATATTTACGCAAATGTAGTAAATTTACCGTGGGTTATATTTACTTTACTTATTTACCTCTCTGTAAACGTAATGATTTCTATATTTAAAAAAGATACGTATAAAAAATTATTAATCTGTATGTCAATTGGCATAATTATGTTATTTACATGGAGGGTTCATCCATTTTTTATTTTGTTTTTACCTTTGAACTTATACGAAATTACATTCCATTACATAGAAAAGAATTGGCCACGCTTTGTTGTTATGATGCTCCCAATTACGATTGCAGATGAAAGTATTCGAATGACTTATGGATTAATTGTTGCATTTTCTTTTCTCGTTTTAACTATAGCAGATCGATATATATCGCGTGTAGTAAAGCTTGAATCGCAAAATGATAAGATGCGAAAAGATATGCAACGACTTACGAAAAGCTTACATGAAAATAAAGAGTACATAAGACAATCTGAATACACATTTAAGCTAGAAGAGAGAAATCGGTTATCGCAAGAAATTCATGATAAAATTGGTCACTCGATGACGGGTGCACTTATTCAAATGGAAGCAGCAAAAAGGTTAATGGAAATAGATAAAGAAAAATCTGCGGAGTTATTACAAAATGCAATTCACATTTCAAAAGATGGAATTGAAAGTATTCGCATTACATTAAAAAATATGAAGCCTCCAACTGAGCAAATTGGCATTCATCGTATGAAATTATTCATAGAGGAATTTGCCGGTAAGAATGATGTGAATATTCCTTTTGTATACAAAGGGAACTTAGATATGATTTCTCCCATTCAGTGGAAAATTATCGGTGAGAATGTTACAGAAGCACTAACAAATGCAATGAAATATGCTGATGCGACAGTCATTTCTATAGATATTCATGTACTTAACAAGATGGTTAAGGTACAAGTGAAGGATAACGGAAAAGGGGTAGCTCTTATTAAAAAAGGTCTCGGTATTATGGGGATGGAGGAGCGAACGGCGTCTGTAAACGGAAAAATTATTGTAGATGGGACAAGTGGTTTTTCAGTAACGATGTTGTTGCCAATATAAAGAGAATGGTACGAGGATGAACCATCTCATATGAAAAAAGTGAATATTCTCATGTGAAAAGAATGAACTTCTGCACTGAGCAGGTTCATTCTTTTTGTTTATACTAAAAGCAGAGAAACCGAAATAGGGGTGAAAATGATGAATACATTAGAAATTAAAAATTTAACGAAAAAATTTGGTGATTTCATCGCAGTTGATAATATGTCTTTATCTATTAAAGAAGGAGAAATATTTGGCTTTTTAGGATCAAATGGTGCTGGTAAGAGTACAACGATAAATATGATTGCTGGTTTGTTAAGAAGTAATGAAGGTGAGATTAGCATACTAGGAAAAAATATAAAGAAACATAATCGATTTGCGAAAATGAATATCGGTATTGTTCCGCAAGATATTGCGATTTATGAAGAGTTAACTGCCTATGAAAATGTGAAATTCTTTGCTGGATTGTACGGATTACGAGGAGCCGAATTAAAAGCTAGGGTAGAGGAAGCTCTTCAATTTGTAGGACTTAGTGATAAACAGAAAAGCTATCCGAAGAACTTTTCTGGTGGGATGAAGCGAAGACTGAATATCGCTTGTGCAATTGCTCATAGACCGAAGTTAATTATTATGGATGAGCCGACAGTTGGAATTGATCCACAGTCAAGAAACTACATTTTGCAGTCAGTACGTAAATTAAATGAAATGGGAAGTACAATTATTTATACGAGTCACTACATGGAAGAGGTAGAAGAGATTTGTACGAAAATAGCGATAGTAGATCACGGTAAAGTAATTGCAGAAGGTACGAAAGAACAGTTGAAAGCAATTATTACTGACACGAAAGATATTTGGATTGAAGTGAAATCGGTAGAGAATTTAGATGTAAAAAAATTAAAAGAGATAAACGGTGTGAAAGCAGTTCAAATTGAAGAAAACGTAATTAAAGTGAATTCTGATGCGGGATTAAATAATTTAAATAAAATCATTCAACACTGTATCAATCATGATATTGAAATTCGTTCATTAGAGGAGCAGGCTCCCAACTTAGAAACAGTATTTCTTACCTTAACCGGAAGAAATTTACGAGATAAATAAAAGGTAAATGAAGAAAAGGTAAAGGGAGGTTCATCAATTGAACATCTTCAATATTGCAATTATGCATATTAAAAGAGAATTTAGGGACGTAAGAACTTTAGTTTTTATGTTAGCATTTCCGATTGTACTTATGCTTGTGTTAGGAACAGCGTTAAGTAATGCATTTAATAGCGATAGTCATACTATTAAAGATATACAAGTGATATACAAAGATGAAGCAAATGGTACGTTTTCTCAATCGTTTGAAGCATTTGCAAAAGAAGTAAGTAAATCTGGTATTCACTTTAAGAAAGTTTCTGAAGAGGTAGATGGAAAAGAAAAAGTAAAACAAAACAAATACGCTGCGTATGTAGAATTGAATAAGGACGGGGTAAAGTTTTACGGAAGTGATAGAAGTAGTATTGAAAGTAGCATAGTTGAAGGAATGATGACTACATTTGTTGATAAGTACAATGTAGTAGTTGAGATTGAGAAAGTAGATCCTAGTAAAATTAGCACAGTAATTCCGAATGGAGAACGTAATGAGTATATTAAAGAAACGGCATTACAAGCGGCTAAAAAACCAGGTTCTATGGATTACTATGCAATTGTAATGACAACGATGGTTGCTTTGTATGGTGCGATGGGAGCAAGTAATTTAATTAGAGGCGAACGAATACGTAAAACAGGAGATCGTCTCATTGCTGCACCTATAACGAAAGCGGAAATTTTTATCGGGAAAATATTGGGTAATATGGTGGCGAATGCACTGTGCATACTACTTGTCGTTTTATTTAGTAAATTTGTTTTTCAAGCTAACTGGGGCGATCATCTTGGAGTTGTCTTACTTATTTTACTAACAGAAGTCCTTTTAGCAACTAGCATCGGCATCGGCATCGGATATATTACAAAAACAGGTGAAGCATCTAGAGCAATTATTTTAGTTATCGTACAACTAGCTTCTATTTTTGGCGGGGCATACTTCGTAGTAGAAGAAAATTTCGTTACGAATTTATCACCATTAACGTGGGCAAACACTGCCGTTATGAAAATTATTTATGCAAATGATGTAGGGGCGGCACTACCAGTCATCTCTTTAAATATCGGAATCTCAGCACTCTTTTTATTCATATCGATTATCGCATTACGCAGACGGGAGGGGCTATAGTATGAAAGATATTTTATGGCTTATGCAAAAAACATTATCAGTCCTTTTGAAAAATAAAAAAGGGTTACTCATTATTATTAGCTTGCCGATAATAGGAACGTTAATCTCCTTTTCAATATATGGAAATGCGGGGCAAGGGACTTTAAATATCGGAGTTATAAATAATGAAAATGAGTCGATAGCAAATGATACGGTGAAATTTTTAGAAGAAATCAATCATGTAAAAGTAAGTAAAGTGAAAGAATCTGAAGTAGAAGATAAACTCACTTCAAAAAAACTTGATGGAGTGATTACGTTACAGTCTGGTTTTTCAGAAAGTGTCCGAGAAGGAAAACCAAGCAATATTGAAATTTCATCGATTAAAGGTGATCAAGTAACAGCGTTTATTAAGTCATATTTGTACAATTATATTGATAATGTAGCAGCGATAAGTAAAGTAGCAGGAACAGATCAAAGTGCATTTGATACGATGTACGCAGGATATCAAAAAAGTTCATTTAAAGTGAAGACTGAGACGTTAGAAGATACTTCGAAAAATAAAGATATGACGAACCAAACGATGGGTTATCTTATTATGTTTATGTTATTTTCAGCAGTGAACTTATCAGGCTATATTTTAAAAGAAAAAGAGAATAGAACGTACTTTAGATTATTATCCACGCCGATAGATGGAAAGAAATTTATATTATCTAACGTCGGGGTAAATATGATTATATTAACAGTACAAATTATGATTACAATCCTATTCTTAACGAATGTTTTTCATACGAATATCAATATGCCCTTCATCGTTATGGTTGGTGTACTGATGATATTTGCTTTAATAGCGATTGGAATGTCGTTAGTAATTGTTGCTTTTTCAAAAAACTCATCATCGGCAAATGCGATGCAAAACATGGTCATTGTACCAACATGCTTACTAGCGGGTTGTTATTTCCCATATGACATTATGCCAAGTGCAGTACAAAAAGTAGCTAATTTTCTTCCACAGCGCTGGTTGTTAGACACAGTATCGAAACTACAACAAGGAATACCATTCTCGGAGTTGTATTTAAACATTTTAATTTTATTCGCTTTCGCAATTGCATTCTTCTTAATTGCTATTTATAAGTTTGGAAGAAATAATGATGCGAGAAATTTTGTTTAATGTGAAAAGGATGTGACGTTAAGTCACATCCTTTTTTGTATGAAGCATGAAATCTAAATTTGAATGACAAAATAGAAAGGTGGAAAGAAAATGATCGGAAGGAAATCAAAATGATTAAAAAAATATTGCGAGTTACTTCTATTGCTATTGCTATTTTCGTTTTTATTTTAATATGGATGCATATCGATGTTACCTTAGGTAGGAAAATGGAAGCTGGGAAAAACATGCCGACAGAGTATGCGCCTCATTATAGTGACTTTCAATTATATGTAGAAGGGAAGCCTTTTTATAAACAATTATTTACTGATATAAGAGAAGCGAAAAGCTCCATTTACACGTATTTCTTCATTTTGTCGGATGATAAAAGTAGCCATACTTTTTTAAACTTATTAAAAGAGAAGGCAAAAGAAGGAGTAAACGTCTATTTATCCGTTGATCGCATTAATGATTTATCATTTGAAAGAAAGATGAAAAATGAATTGCAGGAAAATGGTGTGCATTTTACATATAGTAGAAAACCTGAATTACCATTCGGCTTTTATTCTCTTCATCATCGTAATCATCGCCGTATTACGACGATTGATGGGGAGATTGGCTATACAGGCGGATTTAATATAGGAGATGAGTACTTAGGGAAAGATAAGCGATTTGGATATTGGCGTGATTATCATGTACGACTTAAAGGAGAAGGAGCAAAAGATTTAGAACAGCAATTCGCTTTAGACTGGAAACGAGATACGAAAGAAGAGATAAAGAGAAGTACGAATAAAGCTAGTAAAGGGAATACATTACATACTATGACTAGTTACAATGGGCATTACGTTGCTGAAAAATATATAGAGCTCATAAAACAAGCTCAGCACTCCATTGTAATTGCAACACCGTATTTTATAGCGAAAAATAAAGAATCTATGAATGCTTTAATCGCGGCGCAAAAGCGTGGTGTTACAGTAAAAATACTTTGGTCATATAAACCGGATCTACCTCTTATAAAAGAAGCGGCGTATCCATACATACGTCAAGCTGTTAATAATGGAATTACTGTATATGGTTATAAAAAAGGAATGTTCCATGGTAAATTAATGCTTATTGATAATGAATTAACCGTTATTGGTACAACAAACTTTACTTCGCGTAGCTTCAATATAAATGATGAAATGAATTTTTATATTTATGGTGGTCCTATTGTAGGACAAGTTAATAAGGCGTTAACAGAGGATTTTCATGATTCGAAAGAAATGACGAAAGAGTTTTTTGAAAAGTTATCTTTTTGGGAGCGTTGTAAGGAGAAAGTGGCGGGATTGGTTGACTTCTATTTGTGATGATGAATTAGGAAAGGGTGCCTACAAAAGGCACCCTTTTTTGGTGGGAAATCATTATTTTTCATGCACCAGCATCGTAACATCATCATTGATCAACGTCCCCACATGTTCGCCTAAACATATTTTCTTCATGACACCAGGCTCATCAAAGTTAAAGACGTGTGCTGGTAAATTGTAGTCCCGGGCAAGCAGTAATGCCGCTTGATCCATGACTTGTATATTTTGTCTAACGACATCATTATAGTTTAGTTTGCTGTACATTTTTGCTGATTTATTATGCTTTGGATCACTTGTAAAGACGCCATCGACCCCTTGTTTTGCGACTAATATGGCATCACTATTCATCTCGATGGCTCTTTGTACACTTGGATAATCTGTTGTCACGAACGGTTGGCCGTTTCCACCTCCAAAAATAACGATATAACCGTTATCTAAATGGTGGACTGCACGCAAGCGAATGTATGGTTCAGCTACTGCATTAAATGGAATGGAAGTCATAACGCGTACTTCTCTATTTGTTTTACTTGTTAAAACACCGCGAAGCATTAAGCTGTTAATGATTGTACCTAACGTACCGATATTATCAGCTTCTACTCGATCGATTCCCCATTCTTCAGCTAGATGCCCCCTAAAAATGTTACCGCCACCGATGACGATGGATACTTCTATACCTAAATCAACAATGGATAAAATTTCGTTTGCGATATGTTCTAATCGTTTGGAGTTAAAGCTATTTCCAGTTTGATCGGCAAGTGCACCGCCGCTTAATTTAATTAAGACACGTTTATATGGTCTCATAACAATTCCCCCTATATAGATCGCAATAAAAAAGGAACAAAGGCGAATGCCTTTGTTCCTTTTTAAGAAAATGAAAAAGAAAAGAAGAAGATAGAACGAATTGCTTTGTATAGTTTTTCATAACATCCACTCCTTTTCATTTTGATTTGTTGTAAGTATATATCTTTTTGATTATACGCAATAATCTGATTGCTTATCAAGTTTATTTTATCGTTTTTTAACAAAATGGTGTCAATGAAAAAAAGAAGAAAAATATTTGAATTTTTTGTGACGAACTTGTAGGTTTTTGTATGATTTTGTAGGTTCGCTTATAAGATGTGTGAGTAGCTTTTATAAATTCAAATTGAAAGCGTTCGCATGAAGGGGATGAACATAAATGAAAAAATTCGGATTGGCAACACAAATTTTTGTCGCGCTTGTTTTAGGGATTGTAGTAGGGGCAGTCTTTTATGGCAATAAAACGGCGATTTCTTATATCACACCAATTGGGGATATATTTATTCACTTAATTAAGATGATTGTAGTACCAATTGTTATTTCAGCATTAATTGTTGCAGTAGCTGGTGTAGGAGATATGAAGAAGCTTGGGAAACTGGGTGGTAAGACAATTCTTTATTTCGAAATTATTACGACGATTGCTATTTTAATGGGATTACTTGCAGCGAATATATTCCAACCAGGTACTGGTGTTGATATGAGTAATTTACAGCAAAGTGATATTTCTTCTTATAAACAAACTGCAGATGCAACAGAGAAGAAAGGTTTTGCTGAGACAATTGTTCACATTGTACCGAAAAACGTATTTGAATCGATTGCACAAGGTGACCTATTACCGATTATATTCTTCTCAGTATTATTCGGCTTAGGAGTTGCGGCAATTGGAGAAAAAGGAAAGCCAGTCTTTAACTTCTTTGAAGGCGTACTCGAAGCCATGTTTTGGGTTACAAATCAAGTTATGAAATTTGCACCATTTGGTGTATTCGCATTAATTGCCGTTACGGTTGCAAAATTTGGTGTAGCAACATTACTTCCGCTAGGAAAACTAGTGCTAGCTGTATACGTAACTGTTATACTATTCGTTGTGATTGTATTAGGTATTAATGCACGAATGGTTGGAGTAAACATTTTTACATTAATGAAAATTTTAAAAGAAGAACTGATTCTTTCGTTTACAACAGCAAGTTCAGAAGCTGTTTTACCTAATATAATGAGAAAAATGGAAGAGTTCGGTTGTCCAAAGGCAGTTGCCTCTTTCGTAATTCCGACAGGTTATACATTTAACTTGACTGGATCGGCTATTTATCAAGCGTTAGCGGCATTGTTTGTTGCACAAATGTACGGTGTGCACATGTCACTAACGGAGCAAATAACGTTATTATTCGTTCTCATGTTAACATCCAAAGGTATGGCGGGAGTTCCAGGTGCATCGTTCGTTGTTGTATTAGCAACGTTAGGTTCAATGGGGTTACCACTAGAAGGTATCGCATTAATTGCGGGAATTGACCGCATTTTAGATATGATTCGCTCATCTGTCAATGTATTAGGAAATGCATTAGCGGCCATTGTTATGTCGAAGTGGGAAGGCGAATTCGATAATGAGAAAGCAAAACAATATGTAGAAACAGTCAAAGAAACAAACGCAGCATAAGAAATCGTTAAGGAGTGAATAATCATGGCAACATTAACTGAAGTTAAAAATGGTGTTCGAATTGAAAAAGATTTTTTAGGTGAAAAAGAAGTGCCAAACTATGCATACTACGGCGTACAAACAATGCGTGCAGTTGAAAACTTCCCAATTACAGGATACAAAATCCATGAAGGTTTAATTAAAGCGTTTGCAGTTGTAAAAAAAGCAGCAGCGCTTGCGAATACAGATGTAGGAAGATTGGAATTAAACAAGGGCGGTGCGATCGCAGAAGCTGCTCAAGAAATTCTTGATGGAAAATGGCATGATCATTTCATCGTAGATCCAATCCAAGGTGGAGCGGGTACTTCAATGAACATGAATGCAAATGAAGTCATTGCCAATCGTGCGCTTGAATTATTAGGAATGGAAAAGGGAGACTATCATTATATTAGTCCAAATAGTCATGTAAATATGGCCCAATCAACAAATGATGCATTCCCAACGGCGATTCATATCGCAACGTTAAATGCATTAGAAGGCTTATTACAAACGATGGGTTATATGCATGATGTATTTGAATTAAAAGCAGAACAGTTCGATCATGTGATTAAAATGGGACGTACACATTTACAAGACGCTGTGCCAATTCGCCTTGGACAAGAATTTAAAGCGTACTCTCGTGTACTTGAACGTGATATGAAACGCATTCAGCAATCACGTCAACACTTATATGAAGTGAACATGGGAGCAACTGCAGTTGGTACAGGCTTAAATGCAGATCCAGAATATATTGAAGCAGTTGTAAAACATTTAGCTGCAATTAGTGAACTGCCACTTGTCGGTGCAGAAGATTTAGTAGATGCGACGCAAAATACAGATGCTTATACTGAAGTATCTGCAGCACTTAAAGTATGTATGATGAATATGTCTAAAATCGCGAATGACCTTCGCTTAATGGCATCAGGTCCACGGGTTGGCTTAGCGGAAATTATGCTGCCTGCTCGTCAACCAGGTTCATCTATTATGCCAGGGAAAGTAAACCCTGTTATGCCAGAGGTAATTAATCAAATTGCGTTCCAAGTAATTGGTAATGACCATACAATTTGCCTTGCTTCAGAAGCAGGACAATTAGAATTAAACGTTATGGAACCAGTACTTGTTTTCAACTTACTTCAATCGATTAGCATTATGAATAACGGTTTCCGTGCCTTTACAGATAATTGCTTAAAAGGAATTGAAGCGAATGAAAATCGCTTAAAAGAGTATGTTGAGAAAAGTGTAGGAATTATTACAGCCGTGAACCCTCATATCGGTTATGAAGCAGCAGCTCGCGTTGCGAAAGAAGCAATTGCAACAGGTCAATCCGTTCGAGAACTTTGTGTGAAAAATGGTGTATTGTCACAAGAAGACTTAGAGTTAATTCTAGATCCATTCGAAATGACACACCCAGGGATTGCAGGAGCAACTCTTTTAAAGAAAAATTAAAAGAAGAGGGGGACAATCCCCTCTTTTTTGTTTACAATATAGAAATGCTATATATGAATAGAGGTAGGGATGTTATGAGCAAGTTTACAGTAGCTTCTAATGGTGCATTAGAAACAACATTAAGAGGAGCAGAAGTATTATCAACACCACTTTTAAATAAAGGGGTAGCTTTCACACAAAATGAAAGAGAAGAGTTAGGTTTAAAAGGGTTATTACCGCCAGCGGTTTTAACGTTAGAAGAACAGGCACGCCGAGCATACGAACAATTTAGTTCTCAGCCGGATGATTTATTAAAGAATGTATACTTAACTGCGTTACATGATCGAAATGAAGTATTATTTTATCGTATATTAACAGATCATTTACGTGAAATGTTACCGATTGTATATACACCAACTGTCGGTGTAGCAATTCAAAGATATAGTCATGAATATCGTAAACCACGTGGTGTTTATTTATCAATTAACGATCCATCAGGTATCGAAGAAGCATTCACGAATATCGGTGCAACAGCTGAGAACATTGATTTAGTCGTTGTAACAGATGGAGAAGGCATATTAGGAATTGGTGACTGGGGCGTTGGTGGTATTAACATCGCAATCGGAAAGCTAGCTGTTTATACTGCCGCAGTTGGAATCGATCCTAGCCGTGTATTACCGGTAATTTTAGATGTAGGTACAAACCGTGAGGAGCTATTAAACAATCCATTTTATATTGGAAATCGTCACCCTCGTATAACAGGTGAAGCTTACGATGAATTTATTGATACGTTTGTACAAGCGGTAAACAAACAATTCCCGAAAGCACTTTTACATTGGGAAGACTTTAGTTCTCGTAACGCACGAAAAATTTTAGATAAATACCGTCATGATGTTTGTACGTTTAATGATGATATTCAAGGTACAGGTGCAGTTTCACTTGCGGCAGTATTATCGGCAGTGAAAGCTTCTGGTGTACCGCTAAGTGAACACCGCGTTGTTGTATTTGGTGCTGGTACGGCTGGAATCGGTATCGCAGATCAAGTTAGAGATGCGATGGTCCGCGTAGGCGTATCTGAAGAAGAATCATATAAGCGTTTCTGGTGTATTGATCGTAACGGGTTAGTTACAGATAATATGGAAGATCTTCTTGATTTCCAAATTCCGTACGCAAGAAAAGAAGCAGAAGTAAGTGAGTGGAAGCAAAATGATGTGATCGGACTTGCTGAAGTTGTGAAACATGTAAAACCGACAATTTTAATTGGTACATCAACTGTTGCAGGTGCATTTAAAGAAGAGATTATTAAAGAAATGGCTTCTCACATAGAAAGACCAATCATTTTACCAATGTCGAATCCGACGCCACTTGCTGAAGCAAAACCAGCAGATTTAATCGAGTGGACAGAAGGAAGAGCGTTAGTTGCAACAGGAAGTCCATTTGAACCAGTTACATATAACGGTGTAACGTATGTGATTGGACAATCAAATAATGCACTTATTTTCCCAGGGCTTGGTCTTGGAACAATTGTAGTACGAGCAAGCGTCATGACGGATGGAATGTTCGCAGCGGCTGCTGAAGCAGTTGCAAGTATGGTAGATACAAGTCAGCCAGGAGCACCTATTTTACCAGAGGTCGAAGAATTACGTAATATCTCAGAAATGGTTGCAATTGAAGTAGCGAAAGTTGCAGTTGCAGAAGGTGTTGCAAGAGTGAACTTAAGTGATAACGATATCAAGATGGCAGTGAAAGAAGCAATGTGGAAGCCAGAGTATCGCCAAATAAAAGCGGTAGAAAAGGTTAGAATATAGAAAAAAGCCCGTTTATAACAATAAGCGGGCTTTCGCTTTTACTACTGAAAAAAAGTATAGGAAGTGTCACCTTTGAATTGGAATCAATTATGGAAGAAAGATATGTCCCTTTTAATTATATTAATGGTCGTTGTTCCGATTGCTGGGGAGCTGAACTTTCATCCCTTTAATGATACGTTTCGAGTTAGCTTCGGTACACCGCTATTCTTCTTTTTATTATTATTTTTAAGAAGAGTACCAGCAGGAGTTGCAGGTATTCTTGTTGGTATATCTGTAGTCTTATTCCGAGTATGTCTTGACTGGATCATGCAAGGTTCATTTCATATGACAGAATCATTTTATTTGCGTTATCCTGTGTTCTTCTATTATTTTATTTATGGCAGTTTTTTTTCGCTTTGCAGGGTAAATAAGTTCCATCAGAAACCAATCATTATTGGATGCCTTGGAATTTCAATTGAAATTGTTGCAAGTATGTCAGAACTTGCGTTT
>NZ_JAKUEU010000089.1:0-19298 GCF_022663075.1 Bacillus cereus group sp. BfR-BA-01441 | reverse complement strand
GATAACTTCTAAAGTCGCCTCTACAGGAATATTGTATTTCTTCATATGAAATCCTCCCTTTGTGAGTAAAATAAGTTAAATCATACAAATGTTACTTTTTAGTACCTATAGCACTTTAAAGTACGTACTTTTTATTATGTTAAATATGTTTCATAATAGCACATGTAAGAGGCAAATGAGTAGTACGGTACCAAAAAGTGACTATGTTACTTTTTAGTGCCTATCGTACTTTAAAGTGCGTTCTTCAAAAAAGGAATGAAACCATTCATAATAGCATTTGTAAGTATGAAATATATTTTTTAGAAGATAAAAGGGCCTTTTTATCATACTATTATGATTGGATTTCTTGTAATAAGGAGGAATTCAATTGAGTTCATATACAGTACCATCTTCGGAAGCTCAGACGAGCCGAAGAAGTATGTTTGCTTTATTAGCGCTAGCAATTAGTGCGTTTGGGATTGGTACGACCGAGTTTATTAGTGTCGGTTTACTACCATCTATTTCAAAAGATTTAAATGTTTCGGTTACAACAGCCGGTTTAACGGTTTCCTTATATGCGTTAGGAGCAGCGGTAGGAGCTCCTGTTTTAACAGCGTTAACGGCTAGTATGTCGCGAAAGACATTATTAATGTGGATTATGGTTATTTTCATTATTGGTAATGGCATTGCGGCGGTAGCAACAAGCTTCACTGTATTAATTATTGCAAGAATTGTATCTGCGTTTGCACATGGTGTGTTTATGTCAATTGGATCTACAATTGCAGCTGCAATCGTACCAGAGAATAAACGTGCTAGCGCAATTGCGATTATGTTTACTGGATTAACAGTTGCGACTATTACTGGTGTGCCAATTGGAACATTTATCGGTCAACAATTTGGCTGGAGAGCGTCATTTATGGCGATTGTTGTAATTGGAATTATTGCTTTCATCGCAAACAGTATACTCGTCCCATCTAATTTAAAAAATGGTGTACCTGTATCGTTTCGTGATCAATTTAAATTAATTAAAAATGGAAGACTATTACTTGTTTTCATTATTACTGCACTTGGATACGGCGGTACATTCGTAACATTTACGTATTTATCTCCGTTATTACAAGAAGTAACAGGATTTGAAGCAAGTACTGTTACTATCATTTTATTAGTGTATGGAATCGCAATTGCGATAGGGAATATGGTCGGCGGAAAATTATCGAATCATAATCCGATTCGAGCGCTATTTTACATGTTCTTGATTCAAGCGATTATATTATTTGTTTTAACATTTACAGCGCCATTTAAAGTAGCTGGATTAATCACAATTATTTTCATGGGACTATTCGCATTTATGAATGTTCCGGGGCTACAAGTATATGTAGTTATATTGGCAGAGCGCTTTGTTCCGAGTGCGGTTGATGTTGCTTCAGCAATTAATATTGCCGCATTTAACGGAGGGATCGCTTTAGGTTCTTATATAGGTGGCCTTGTAACGAATTCATTAGGATTAATCCATACTGCTTGGGTAGGTGGCCTTATGGTAGTAGCCGCTGTTATTTTAACAGCGTGGAGCATGACATTAGAAAAAAGAGATCAAGTAAAATAAAAGGAGAGAAAATAAAATGAAAAACTTACAAAGTAAAGCAGTATTAAATAACGGTGTAGAAATGCCTTGGTTCGGTTTAGGTGTATTTAAAGTAGAAGAAGGACCAGAACTTGTAGAAGCTGTAAAATCAGCAATTAAAGCAGGATACCGCAGCATCGATACAGCTGCAATTTACGGAAATGAAAAAGCTGTAGGTGAAGGAATTCGTGCAGGTATTGAAGCGACTGGTATTGCAAGAGAAGAATTATTTATTACTTCAAAAGTATGGAACGCAGATCAAGGGTATGAAACAACAATCGCTGCATACGAAGAGAGTCTAAAAAAATTAGGACTAGATTATTTAGATTTATATCTTGTTCACTGGCCTTCAGAAGGAAAATATAAAGATACATGGAGAGCGCTAGAAACACTTTATAAAGAAAAGCGCGTACGTGCAATTGGTGTAAGTAACTTCCAAATCCATCACTTACAAGATGTAATGAAAGATGCAGAAATTAAACCAATGATTAACCAAGTAGAATATCACCCTCGTTTAACACAAAAAGAACTACAAGCTTTCTGTAAAGAACAAGGTATTCAAATGGAAGCATGGTCACCACTAATGCAAGGTCAATTATTAGATAACGAAACATTACAAGAGATTGCTGAGAAACACGGTAAAACAACAGCGCAAGTTATTTTACGTTGGGATCTTCAAAATGGAGTAATCACAATTCCAAAATCAACGAAAGAACACCGCATTATTGCAAACGCAGATGTATTTAACTTTGAATTAACGAAAGAAGATATGGAAAAAATCGATGCGTTAAATCAAAATCATCGCGTTGGTCCAGATCCTGATAACTTCGATTTCTAAGATTAAGGTAAGAAAAAAGAGTGCTTAAAAGCACTCTTTTTTTTTGCATAAAAATAGTTTCTAAATAAATACTACTTAGTATTAAGTTTGTTATTAAGGGGCTGTAAACATGAATATAAAGCAATCGTTCAAACTTTTAGCTATGTTTTTAAGTGTCTTATTTGTATTATTCCCACTTCAAAAAGCATTCGCAGAAGTTATGGATCATACAAAGTATGAAATGAATTGGAGTTATAGTAAGTCAAAGAAGAAACCAATTCGAACAGAACTTATTAAAACGGCAGATGGAAAAATTGCATTTTGCTTAAATGTAGATTTAAAATCTCCGAGTGGTCAAGATTTACCAGAAATGGGTAAAGTGGATATTAATGTGTACCGTGTACTGTTGAATGGATATCCACAAAAGAGCCCACAAGAATTAGGAGTATCTGATTGGAGAGAGGCGCATTACGCAACGCAGCTTGCAGTATGGAATGCGTTAAAACAAATTGATGTTAATGATTTAGATTTCCGAAATAAAAATGTAGAGAAAGTAACAAAAGATATCGTTGCAAAAGCAAACGCTAGCGAAGAGCTACAAGAAATTACGATGAGTGTAACTCCTACAGAAGAACAAGAAGCAGTCTTAAAAAATGATTTCTTTGAAACAGGCTTATATACAGTAGAAACAAATGCAAAAAGCGGAACGTATAAAGTGCAAGCAACAGGTGCACCAGCGGGCGTGAAATTTGCAAATGAAAAAGGCGAAACAAAAACAGAATTTAATGTAGGAGAAAAGTTCCGCATTTTAATTCCGAAACAAACACCAGCTGGTGGATTTAGCTTTAAAGTATCAGGAAATTTAACGAAATTACAAGGGATTGCGCATAAAGGTACACCGACTATTCAAAATGCAGTAGTATTACTTGAGCGTAGTGAAGAAAAAACAAGTCCAGAGTTAGCGGTAAGTTGGAAAAAGGCTGAGGCTCCAAATAAACCAAATAAGCCATATACTCCAAATGAACCGCATAAACCGAATCAAAAGAGATAATGAAAAAGCATTGGTATATGCCAATGCTTTTTCATATGAATCCTTTAAAGATATATCAAGATAATAATTAATCGAGTGAAACACTATTTTAACGTTTGAAGAAGTATTTAAAAATAATAAAATATGGAGAAATCTAAACGTTACAATAAATGGATTTTATTCACGAAATTGTAACATTATTCTAATTAGAGAGGCTATCAAACAAAGTGTAAAGCGTGTACAATTCAGTTGGAAAAACTACCTATAGATGGTCATATATGAAGAAAATGTAAAAATATATTGTTGTTCACATTTTTAGATGTATAGATGACAATACTGAAAAATATCTTTTACTATTCTCTTTTTTATGTAGCAAGAGAACTCATCACAAATAGAGAGAAGTGAGGAGGGGATATTACATAAAAATTGTACAATGTAAGAAAGCGAATACATGGAGGGAAATGCGGTAGTAATAGATACAGGTGCGCGAGGTGTTAGTCTATTCGTTAAATGTTTTTATAAAGATAATAGGATTTTTCATTAAACGAATATATAGGATGGTTTGTCTAAAAAAAGGACAGGGGACACAGATTATGTCAAAGAAGAAAAAGAGTAGGGTATTAGTAGCAGGTATATGTATATCTACATTATTATCACCAGTAGCTTTCGAAGCATCAAAAGGATATGCGGCGCCTTTGGAAGAGAATAAGGGCGGGCAGTTGGAAGAGAATAAATTTGAGCAGAGAGTATTCCAGTTGCCGGGGAAAGGTAGCGTAGAAGAAAATAATCGTTTAAGAGTTACTTGGAAACTTTCCGCTAATGAACCGACTGGAATTTATGCAGAGCCAAATGAAGAGATTACAATTGACATAAAAGGAACGCAGTCTATCCAAGCTTTTATTGGAACGAGATCTTATGATGAAAAGGACCCAGAGGAGTTTGATTTAAAACCAGGAAAAAATGTTATTTCATCTTCAAGAGGCGGTATTTTATATTTTTATAATATGAATAACGAAGGAGAAGTAACAGCTTCCGTTACAAATGGTGGTAGTCACTTTCCTTTATTTATTTTAGGTAAGCATACGAAAAAAGATTGGGATGAAATGTTAAAAAAATATAAGGATCCTTATGCAGTTGAATTAAAAGGTGAGAGAAGCTTAATTACTACTACTTACGATTCTGTGCAGAAATATATGAAGAATACGGATCCAACAGATTTAATGAAATTGCATGATAAGATTATCCGTTTAGAAAACGCAGTGGCAGGATTATCTGAGGACAGTGTTGGGGTTGCAAAATCTCCAACTCATTATGTTCAGTTTGTTGAAAAACGGAAGCCTGCTAAAGGGGACTTTATGTTTGCGAAACATTATCATACAGGATATATTCCAACTGCAATGAATAGAGTTTTAGATATAGAGGTACTTGAGAAGGATGGATGGGGACCGTGGCATGAAGTTGGTCATTTACATCAGCAAGAACCGTGGAAGTGGTCTAAAGTAAGGGAAGTAACAGTAAATATTTACTCATTAGCTGTTCAAAAGGCGTTAGGGAATCAATTAGAAATGGATGAGCACTATAAAAACTCATTTGAGTATTTAGAGAAGCCTAAAGCAGAAAGATTCATTGATGACATTAATCCTCTTACAATGTTTTGGCAATTAAATGTAGTGTATGGAGAACATTTTTATCCTAGGTTACATCAAGCTTATCGTTTGTTACCTCAGAGTGAAATGCCTCATTCTGATGAAGAGAAAAAGCAGCTATTTATTTATATGACATCAAAAGTGGCAGGGCAAAATTTAATTCCTTTCTTTGAGGAGTGGGGATTAACACCAAATGATGATATTAGAGAGAAAATAGAAAAATCAAAGTTACCTAAATTAGAAAAGGAAATCTGGAAAGCTACAGATAGTAATGATATTCGTGAGAAGCAAGTTGAACTGTATAAGGTTCCGTATGGTGAACCTGCTAATGAAGTACAAAATCTTTTAGTTGGTACAGATTCTGACGAGAATGAAGCAAGTAAGCTTGTTCGAAATTTAGGTGAGAATGTAAAAGTAACAGGAAAGATTGTATGGCCTAAATTAGAGAATGGGAAACAGGAAGTGTTAGTAGAAATTGGGGATGAGAAAGGAAATAAAAATTCAATTCCTGTCCAAGTTAACGGATTTTATGATGACAGTATAGTTTTTCAAGGACTTTCAGATGATGTAATGTCGACAGTGACACTTCACCACAATAAGAAGAAATTAAATGTAAACTTTACTAATAATGAAATACATTACCGTTTTGAAAAAGAAGAATATATGGGCTTAACGCTATATGATCGAAATGGGATTGAAAAGAAACGTGTATCAGCAGAAGGACAAGAAACGGGAAAAAGATTTGCGATGGAACTAAATGAATTGGATTTTGAATATGGTGATGTAATAAAAGTATTCCACGCAGAACCAAGCCGTTTGAAGTGGTTTAAAAATAACGAACTTGTAGATCAAGGAAAAGTTAAAAATAAAAAAGAGAAATTATTCCAAATAACTGAGCAAGGGTTCGAATTAAAAGATAGTTTACAAGAAGTGACGGCGAAACTGCAAAAAGTAGTAGTCGGAATGGATGTAGACAAACTAGATCCGAAAGAATTCGTACAAGTAAAAGATGGAGAAGTGGTTGGTTTTGTAGAAAAACCAAATACATCAAAAATTGGAGAACAAAAAGTAAAAATAGAGACGAAGGATGCTTTTGGAAATAAGAAGATAACAGAAGTGCCGCTTGAAGTAATTTATGGAGATAGTTTAGTATTTCATGCTAATGATAATGCAATACGTTCGGTTGTAACATTGCAACATGATAAAAAGGAACTGCACGCAACGTTTACAGGTAATCCTGTTCATTATCGTTATGTAAATGAAGAGTATATGGGGATTACGCTATATGATCAAAATGGGAACACAAAAAAGCGTGTAACAGCGGAAGGACAAGAAACTTCAAAGAAATTTGCGGAGCAAGTGAGTGGAATGCAGTTTGAATATGGTGATGTAGTAAAAGTATTCCATGCAGAACCGGACCGCTTGAAATGGTATCAAAATAATAGCCTTGCTGGCCAAGGTAAGGCGAAAGTAGAAAAAGAATTATTCTTCAAGGTAACTGAAAAAGGCTTTGAAAGAATGGAAACTTTACAAGAGGTAAAGGCAGTACCACAGAAGGTAGTAATCGGAACAGATGTAGAGAAAATAAATGCAAAAAACTTTGTTGAAGTAAAAGATGGAGAAGTAGTTGGATTTGTAGAAAAACCAAATACAACAAAAATCGGTGAACAAAAAGTAAAAGTAGAAACGAAAGATCGATTTGGAAATAAGAAAGTGACAGAAGTTCCTCTAACAGTAACATATGGAGATAGCCTACTTGTATATGGGCTGAGCTATAGAGATGGTGACTTGAAATCAATTGTAACTTTGCATCATGATACGAAAAAACTGAGTGCGACAGATACAAAGAACCTAATTCATGATTACTTTAAAGATGAAAAGTATTTTGAATTCACATTGTACGATAAAGAAGGAAGAGTGAAGAAAAATATAGCAGTAAAAGGTTTAGAGAATACGCAAGAATTTGCTAAGGAAGTAAATGGAATTGCATTTGAGTATGGAGATGTAGTGAAAGTATATCATGCGGAATCTTCTCGTTTACATTGGTATCAAAAAGATGTATATGTGGGCGAAGGAAAAAGTAAAGAGATAAAGGCATTAGTCTTCAAAATAACTGAAAATGGATTTGAAAGATTAGACGGTGAGCAAACAGTAAAAGCAAATCCGCAGCAAGTAGTAATCGGAACAAATAGCGAAACGCTAGACGCGAAGAACTTTGTTGAAGTACAGGGTGGAGAAGTAGTAGGTTTTGTAGGGGAAATAGATACGACAAAAATTGGTCAGCAAAAAGTGAAAGTAGAAACGAAAGATCGATTTGGAAATAAGAAGGTGACGGAAGTTCCTGTAGAAGTGACATATGGGGATAGTCTAGTCTATCAAGGTGTGTCCGATGTTACACGTTCAATTGTTACGTTAAACCACGCTGAAAAGAAATTACATGCAACATTTACAAATGAGGAGATTCATTATCGCTTTGTAAATGAGCAGTATATAGGCCTTACGATTTATGATCAAAATGGAAATAAGAAAAAACATGTAACGGCAGAAGGACAAGAGACTTCAAAGAATTTTGCTGGGCAAGTAAATGGAACGGCATTTGAGTATGGAGATGTGCTGAAAGTATACCATGCGGAACCGAGTCGTTTGAATTGGTACAAAAAGAATGAGTTAGTTAAAAAAGAGGATGCGATGAAGGGGCAAGAAATATCCTTTAAGATTACTCAAAATGGATTAGAGCAAGTGCAATAATAAGAAAAAGCTCGTAAAACATAATGTTTTACGAGCTTTTTTATTATTCAGCTTCAGAAACTACTGTGAAGCGTTCGTTTACATGTTTTGGGTTTTCAATTTCATCAAGTGCTGCAACTGCGAAGTCTTCGTAACTTACGTAGCTATCACCTTTTGCGTTCACAAGAAGGTTGTCTTTACCAGCTTTATAAGAACCAGTACGTTTTCCTAATGCGAATAGTGCAGAAGGGCTGATGAATGTCCAAGTGATATCATTTGTTTGTTGTAAGATTTCTAAGTTTTTACCTTGGTTTTGAGCTGTTGCAAGGTATTCTTCCGGGAAACCTGGTGTCTCAAATACACGTGTTGTTTTCTCTTCGTCTACAAATAAGCTTCCAGCGCCACCAACTACAAGTAATTTTGTGTTAGGTGCACCTTTCATCGCTTCAATTAGTACGTTTCCTGCATCTACGTGAAGGTGTTCTTGTCCTGCTGGAGCACCGAATGCATTTACAACTACATCGAATGCTTGCAAGTCGTTAGATGTAAGAGAAAATACGTCTTTTTCTAAAACTTTTACGTTTTCTTCTGTAATTTTTGCAGCGTTTCTTACGATTGCAGTTACTTCATGTCCGCGATCCAATGCTTCTTTTAAAATACGACTTCCTGCTTTACCAGTTGCTCCGATAATTCCGATTTTCATAATAAATCCCTCCAAAGTGTTTTGTTAAAGTGTATATCTGAAAGTAAATGAATTTGTTGTAATTAGGTTTGTTACAACCTGTTGTAATCATTATAGTTACAGGTTGGTATTTTTGTCAATAGGGTTGTTTGTGAATTTATTTTTTGTTTTAGTATGCACAGTTAGAGGGAGGGTAGTCAGTCATAAAGACATTGTTACTGTGAACCTGGCTAATATTTGGAAATTGCAAATTGTCGAAAAATGTTGATTTTTGAATGTTTTTTAAATATAATTCGTTTTATGGAGAAAAGGAGGGGTTAATTGTATGAATATTTTAGAGCAATTTATTTCATCAACAAATACAATTCTTTGGTCATATATTCTTATTGCGATGTTAATTGGTTTAGGTCTTTATTTTTCTATTAAATTGAAATTCGTACAAATTACTCATTTAGGGGAAATGGTTCGACTAATGAGTGATGGATTAACTGGAAAGACGCGTAAAAAAGGTAGTGTATCTTCTTTCCAAGCGTTTTGTATGAGTTCAGCAGCTCGTATTGGTATCGGTAACTTAGCTGGTGTAGCATTAGCTATATCTATGGGGGGACCTGGAGCTGTATTTTGGATGTGGGTTATTGCGATTATCGGGGCTTCTTCAAGTTTCGTAGAAAGTACGCTTGCCCAAATTTATAAAGTAAAAGATGGCAGTGGCTTCCGTGGTGGTCCTGCTTATTATATGGAAAAAGGTTTAAATAAACGTTGGATGGGAATTTGGTTTTCTATCCTTATTACAGTTAGTTACGGTTTAATTTTTAACTCAGTACAAGCGAATACAGTAACATTAGCGTTTGAAAATGCATTTGGTTTAGAGCGTTATATTGTTGGTATTGTATTAGCTGCATTAGTTGCGGTTATTATTTTTGGTGGTGTAAAAAGTATTGCACGTATGTCGGAAATGATTGTTCCGCCAATGGCGCTTGTTTATATTGCGGTAGCTATTTTTGTTGTCATTAAAAACTTCTATTTAATACCTGATGTGTTTACGGAAATCTTTAAAGGTGCATTCGGTTTAGATTCAGCTGTAGGTGGCGGTATCGGTGCTGCGATGAAATATGGTATTCAGCGCGGATTATTTGCGAACGAAGCAGGTATGGGTAGTGCGCCGAACGCGGCAGCAACAGCTGATGTAACGCATCCAGCAAAACAAGGTTTTATTCAAACGATCGGCGTTTTAGTAGATACATTCTTAGTATGTACATCAACAGCATTTATCGTACTATGTTCTGGTGCATATAAAGCAACGAATTTAGAAGGTATTGAATTAACGCAAAATGCATTAAGCTCACAAATCGGCCCATGGGCAAGTAGCTTCTTAGCGATTATTATTTTCTTATTTGCATTTAGTTCTCTTTTAGGAAACTACTATTATGGTGAAACAAATATTGAATTCATTAAACAAAGCAAAACGTGGTTAACAATTTACCGTATTGCGGTAGTTGGAATGGTATTATTCGGTTCTGTTGCGACGCTTCAAGTTGTATGGAATATGGCAGACTTATTTATGGGTCTAATGGTAATCACGAACTTAATTGCGATTACACTTCTTGGTCGATTTGCGTACGCGGCATTAGCAGACTATGTAAGGCAAAAGAAACAAGGGAAAGATCCAGTCTTCAGTGCAGATTCTATTCCTGGTTTAACGAATACAGAGTGCTGGGATAAGCCAGTGGTAACAGATAAAGAAAAAGCAGTGTAATTGAAAAGGCGAGCATCGAGGTAAATTCGATGCTCGCCTTTTTTGTTGTAGTAAATGATGAAAAGGGTGAGAGGTAATTATTAATATAACTTTTTTGTTTGTTTCTCTCTCTCGTTATTTGTGGGGAACGTCCTGTTTTAAAAGTATGGCTGGTCGAATAGGATAAGTTATTAAGTATTGGATAAATGCATGTAATGGCTATATTTTCATGTGAAAAAACACTTATGTTAAAAGAATTAACGTACTCATGTTATAAAACCTAACATAAAGTTCTTGATTACTAAAAGTTTTTAGAATATAATTTTCTTATTGTTAGGAAGAGGGGGCAATGCAATTATGGATTTTTTAGCTAAGGTAATTGGGGATATAAATAATATCCTTTGGTCATATATCATTATTGCGATGTTAATTGGGTTGGGACTCTATTTTTCATTTCGTGTGAAATTTGTCCAAGTTCGTTACTTCGGTGAAATGATTCGTTTGCTTGGGGACGGGGCAAGCTCGAAAACGAGGAAAGCACAAAAAGAGAAGAGCGGCGTATCATCATTCCAAGCGTTTTGTATGAGTACAGCTTCTCGTGTAGGTACTGGTAACTTAGCTGGTGTAGCTATTGCGATCTCAGCAGGTGGTCCAGGAGCAGTATTTTGGATGTGGTTAATCGCGGTAATTGGGGGTGCTTCTGCATTTGTAGAGAGCACATTAGCGCAAATTTATAAAGTAAAAGATGGGAATGCATTCCGTGGGGGCCCAGCGTATTATATGGAAAAGGGTTTAAAGAAACGCTGGTTAGGTGTTGTGTTCTCTGTTCTAATAACAGTAAGTTTCGGATTGATTTTTAACGCTGTACAGTCTAATACTGTAGCGGCTGCCTTTGATGGGGCGTTCAAAACAGATAGTAGATTAGTAGGTCTTGTTATGGCTGGTTTACTTGCAGTTATTATTTTCGGTGGAGTAAAACGAATTGCTCGCGCGGTTGAAATGATTGTTCCAGTAATGGCAATTATTTATGTAGCAGTGGCATTATTCGTTGTTGTAACAAACATTACGGCAATTCCATATGTATTTAAAGAAATTTTCTTACATGCTTTCGGAATTAAAGAAGTAGTAGGCGGAGGATTAGGAGCTGCGATTTTATTAGGGGTAAAACGTGGGTTATTCTCAAATGAAGCAGGTATGGGTAGTGCGCCGAACGCAGCAGCGACTGCAAACGTAACGCACCCAGTTAAACAAGGTTTCATTCAAACTTTAGGGGTATTTACTGATACATTATTAATTTGTAGTTGTACAGCATTTATTATTCTTTTATCAGATGTGCATAATGCAGCTGATTTAAACGGAATTCAATTAACGCAGCAGGCGTTAAGTCAACATATCGGTCCATGGGCTTCTATATTTGTAGCAGTGGCAATCTTCTTGTTTGCGTTCAGTTCATTAGTAGGTAACTACTACTATGGTGAAACAAATATTGAATTCTTAAATGGAAGTAAAGTGTTATTAACAGCGTACCGCATTGCTGTACTTGGTATGGTTATGCTAGGATCTGTAGCGACAATTCAAATCGTTTGGGATTTAGCAGATTTATTTATGGGAATTATGGCTGTTATTAACTTAGTAGCAATTGTATTCCTTTCTAAGTATGCTTTCGCAGCGTTATCAGATTATATTAAGCAAAAGAAACAAGGGAAAGATCCAGTCTTTTATGCGGAGTCTATTCCAGGTTTGAACAATACAGAGTGTTGGGATGAGTCAGCGGTAGCTGATAAAGAAAAAGCGGTATAATGAAAAGGGCATCAAGTGAAACTTGATGCTCTTTTTTGTTTTATTCAACTATTTGCAGATAGTAAAAGACGAACATTCATAGACGTTTTATAATAAAATGTAATTTTTTAAAGAAAAGTGCGGATATGAGTTGTGATTTATGTTAGAATGGAAAATGCCTTTGAAATAAGAGGTTTTATGATCTTTCCTATCCAATTGAAGATTTTGGAGGAGAAATGGAAAGTTCGGATTATTTCTTGTTTTGAATGGTCAGACGTTCAACGTTAATGAAGAGTTAAATGGAGGATTTTATTAATGAAGTTTGTTATGTTCCTTGTAGGATTACTCGTTGTATTTGTACTCGGTTTTCTTATAAGTGCCGATCGAAAGAAGATTAAGTATAAACCAATCGCAATTATGCTTATTATTCAGCTAGCATTATCTTATTTCTTATTAAATACGCAAGTTGGTTATATTTTAGTAAAAGGAATTTCAGATGGATTTGGCGCACTTCTTGGATATGCGGAAGCTGGAATCGTTTTCGTATTTGGTGGTCTTGTTAATAAAGGAGAGGTTTCATTCTTCTTAACAGCGTTATTACCAATCGTATTCTTTGCGGTTTTAATCGGAATTCTGCAACACTTTAAAATTTTACCGATATTTATTCGTGCTATTGGTACGTTGTTAAGTAAAGTAAATGGTCTAGGAAAACTAGAATCATATAACGCAGTAGCAGCTGCCATTGTTGGACAAGCAGAAGTATTTATTACAGTAAAAGATCAATTAAGTAAAATCCCAAAACATCGTTTATATACATTATGTGCATCTTCTATGTCGACAGTGTCGATGTCAATCGTTGGTTCTTATATGAAAATGATCGAACCGAAATATGTAGTAACAGCACTTGTATTAAATTTATTTAGTGGTTTCATTATCATTCATATTATTAACCCGTACGATATTACAGAAGAAGAAGATACACTGAAATTAGAAAATAAGAAAAAACAATCATTCTTTGAAATGCTAAGCGAGTACATTATGCTTGGTTTCACGATTGCGATTACAGTAGCAGCTATGTTACTCGGTTTCGTAGCATTAATTACAGCAATCAATAGCTTGTTTGATACAATGTTCGGTATTACATTCCAAGCTATTTTAGGATATATTTTCTCACCATTAGCATTCGTAATGGGCATCCCGCAAGCAGAAATGGTAACAGCGGGACAAATTATGGCAACAAAATTAGTATCAAACGAGTTTGTTGCGATGCTTGATCTTGGAAAAGTAGCTGGTGATTTATCGGCTCGTACAGTTGGTATTCTTTCTGTATTCCTTGTATCATTTGCGAACTTCTCATCTATCGGAATTATTGCAGGTGCAACAAAAGGTATCGATGAAAATCAATCAAATGTTGTATCATCATTCGGTCTACGCCTTGTGTACGGTGCGACATTAGTAAGTATTCTATCAGCGATTATCGTTGGTGTTATGTTATAAAGTGAAATTTTAATCAGTGGGGGCTTTATTCCCCCTCATTATTAGCCCTCACCAATCGGGGTAAAAAAGGATGGTCCTAGCTCATAGCTAGGGCTATTTTTATGGTAAATTTGCATGAAAAAACCAATTAATTAGGAATATATTAACATATAAAAATCTTTTAAAATTTATATTGCATTTCATCTAGATAACGCTTACAATTTGATTTGTAGGTGGTATCAATTTCAGACTTTCAAGTATGGTAGGAGAGAAGAAGCTACCTTTTATAAATTGCAATTTATGTAAACGCTTACTGATTTTAGATGACAGTTGAATAGTTTTAGGGGTTTTAAATTTTTTTAACAACAATGGTCAGACGTCATTCGTTATACGTTATACGACCAATAACTCGTGGGAGAAGTGGAGGATTCACATATGAAGTTCGTAATGTTTCTAGTCGGTTTACTTGTAGTGTTTGTACTAGGTTTCCTTATTAGTTCAGATCGTAAGAAAATTAAATATAAACCAATTGCACTTATGCTTGTCATTCAATTGGTACTTGCGTATTTCTTACTAAATACAAAGGTCGGATTTGTATTAGTAAAAGGGATCGCAGATGGATTTGGCGCTATTTTAAAATTTGCGGAAGCTGGGGTTAATTTCGTATTTGGTGGTCTAGCAAACGATGGACAAGCACCATTCTTCTTAACAGTATTATTACCGATTATTTTCTTAGCAGTATTAATCGGGATCCTGCAACATATTAAAGTTTTACCGATTATCATTCGTGCAGTCGGTTTCCTATTAAGTAAAGTTAACGGTTTAGGAAAACTAGAATCATATAATGCGGTAGCAGCTGCAATCGTTGGTCAAGGGGAAGTATTCATTACAGTAAAAGATCAACTAAGCAAATTACCGAAAAATCGTTTATACACACTTTGTGCATCTTCAATGTCTACAGTATCGATGTCAATCGTCGGTTCTTATATGAAAATGATTGATCCAAAATATGTAGTAACAGCACTTGTATTAAACTTATTCAGTGGATTCATTATCGTTCATATCATTAATCCATATGAAGTAAAAGAAGAAGACGATATTTTAGAATTACAAGAAGACAAGAAACAAACATTCTTTGAAATGTTAGGCGAATATATTATGCTTGGTTTCTCAATCGCTGTAACAGTAGCGGCGATGTTAATCGGTTTCGTGGCATTAATTACAGCAATTAATGGTGTATTCGATTCAATTTTCGGAATCACATTCCAAAGCATTTTAGGATATATCTTCTCACCATTAGCATTCGTAATGGGTATTCCAACATCAGAGATGTTACAAGCAGGACAAATTATGGCAACAAAATTAGTAACGAACGAATTCGTTGCAATGCTTGATCTTGGTAAAGTAGCTGGTGATTTATCAGCTCGTACAGTAGGTATTTTATCTATCTTCCTTGTATCATTTGCGAACTTCTCATCTATCGGAATTATCGCAGGTGCAACGAAGAGTATCGATGGCAAACAAGCAAACGTTGTATCATCATTCGGTTTAAAACTTGTATACGGTGCAACATTAGTAAGTATATTATCAGCGATTATCGTTGGGGTTATGCTTTAATAAATTAAGAAAAGCAATGAGCGTAGGCTCATTGCTTTTTTTGTTTAACTTGCTTTATCCAAGTCTCTTTTAAAACGTGGTTTCTCTAAATAAGTTCCCAGTCTCCACACATATTCCACTGGCCCCATTCGGTATTTCTGGAGCCAATAGGTGCTAACGAATAATTGAATCGTATAAATTCCGATGGTTAAAAGAATACCGAAGAAATAGCCGATTTTCCCGTATAAGCCAAATCCATATGCGTAAAAAATGGTTGTTGCGATAATAGATTGCGCTAAGTAATTACTAACGGACATTTTCCCCATGCTCGCCATGTATGTTAGTAGACGGGTTGCTTTTTTGTAATGGAATAATAAAATGATTGTGCTTCCGTAAAAGAAGGTCATAGTTACTGGTGTAAGACCATCTTGTAACATAATTAAAACCGGGTGTTTTATGAACATAGCTAAGATTTTAATTGTAAAAGAGAAGAGACCGGTGGCAAACCATATTTTTTTGACAGCAGGTATATGTTTACTGACCTCAAATAGCCAGCCTTTTTTCCCTACATACATTCCGAGTAGGAACAGTGGAGACATAAAAATTATTGCGAAAACTGATATGAAAAATAATCCGAATGCACCGTCAATTCCCATGTAATCAAAAGGATTTTCACTCAATCTAAAGTTGACGTGATCCATATAGCTTCCAGTTTGATGGACTTTATGTTCTTTTTCAGTATAAGGTGCGAAATCATTTATATTTGTAGATGGATCAGTTTGATAAGACATAAGTGTAATAAGTGCGAGTAGAATAATCGCCCAAATAAGCAAAGTTTTCGGTTTTCGATTGATGAATATCATTAAAAAAATCCCGATTATTCCGTATGCAAATAAAATATCTCCCTCCCAAACAAAAGTGCCGTGAATGTAGCCGAGTAGAAAAAGAATGATAATACGTCTTATGTATGTGGGGAAGAATTTTTTTCCTTTTGCGATAATACTTTTTTGTAACAAAATAATGCTAAGCCCAAATAGAAAAGAAAATAGGGATATAAAGTTATGTGTGCCGAAAAATTGAATAAACCAATTAGCACCTTTATCAAGATCGCCAAATAGATAAGTTGGTTTTTCACTGGTGAAGAACCCAAATTGAATTAATGTCATATTGACTAGTAAAATGCCAAACAAAGCAAAACCACGAATTGCATCAACAGCTTCTACACGTTGATTCATTTTTCCTCTCCTCGTATATTCGTTTTTATATTGAAAATAATACCATTTTATATCTGGCACTATGTCAAATATGAGGAAATTTAAGGTGATTTTAAGATGGAGAGCAAACAAAAAAATCACCTTAATACATGTATTAAGGTGATTGAAATATTACTCAGCTGGAGGCGTAAATGTACGTTTCTCTAATTCAGCATCTAGCATAAACAGTGCGTTTGAATCGCTTGTAATACGTTTTAATTTTTGAATGATGCTATCGAATGAAGCTTCTTCTTCAACTTGTTCGTCAACGAACCATTTTAAGAATGTAATTGTTGCATGTTCACGCTCGTCCCAAGCGATATCAGATAAGTTGTAAATACGTTTCGTTACTTCACGCTCGTGCTCAAGTGCGACTTCAAAAGCGTTTAATACAGATTCGTATTCGTTATTCGGATTATCAAATCCAGTAATAATAGCGCGCTCTCCGCGGTCATTAATATAGTTGTAAAGCTTCATTGCGTGGAAACGTTCTTCTTCAGCTTGTACAAGGAAAAAGTTAGCGAATCCATCATAGCTCTCAGCTGTACAGTAAGCAGCCATTGCCATATAAGCATGGGCAGAGTAAAATTCAAAGTTCATTTGTTCATTTAATGCGTCGTGCAATTTTTTTGATAACATAAAATCCCCCTTAGTATTGTGACAAGAATATTATACCATAATTGATAATATTCTCATTTAGATACTTCGAACCTTTTTGAAAGCTTTGCGACGTGTGCGTCCATAATGTCTTGTAAGTCTAAATCATATTTTTGCGAAAGAATAATAAGGTTAGATAGTACATCGCCAAGTTCTTCTTTTAGTTCTTGTTTTAGCTCTTCTTCTGTTTTCGCATCTTCATCAGGGCGATCGCGGCCAATTTCAATAGCACGAACGACTCGTGAAACTTCCCCAACTTCCTCGGTTAAGAAATTTAAGCGAATAAAGGCATTATACTGTGACCAGCTTCGTTTTTCGTAAAATTCCTCAACCCATCTTTGAAATGCAACGATATCCATTTCTTCCTCATCTCCTCAATATGTTGTACAATGTCAATTGTATCATAACAATATATAGTTTCGGGGTGTAGGAATGAGAAAGATTTGTGTGTTTGCAGGTTCTAATTTAGGGGAGAGACCAGAATTCAAAGAGCAGGCAATTCAGTTAGGTAAAATGTTTGTTGAGAACGAGTATGAGCTTGTATACGGTGGTTCATGCGTTGGATTAATGGGAGAAGTAGCAAACGAAGTTCTTCGTTTAGGTGGACGTGTAACAGGTGTTATGCCGCGCGGTCTATTCCGAGGAGAAATTGTGCATACAGGATTAACAGAATTAATTGAAGTAGAGACGATGCATGAACGTAAAGCGAAAATGGCAGAGCTTGCAGATGCTTTTATTGCGCTTCCAGGCGGATACGGAACGTTTGAAGAACTATTTGAAGTTGTATGTTGGTCACAAATTGGTATACATAATAAGCCGATTGGTTTATTAAACATAAAAGGTTTTTACGGACCAATTTTGCAAATGGTTGAACGTGTAGCAGAAGAAGGATTTATGAATCCATCAAATAAAGAATTGATCGTTTCAGCTGAGACAGCAGATAAACTAATTCATGCAATCCAAAATTATGAGCGTCCTGTTTTGGGAACGAAGTGGAAGCAACTATCATAGCAAATACGGAAACACATGTCGTTTTAATTTAAGGTGGCATGTGTTTTTAATTTGGTTAAATATGTTAATGTTTAGATGTAATGTTTTGGGAAAGGAGAAATAGATGGAGGAGTTCGTATATTTACGTCCGGTTTTTAAAAGTATTTTAGCAGCGTCTATTCTTGCTATGCTAATTGTTTTGAGACAGAAGAAAGAGTTGATTAATGAATTTTCGCTTTGGTTTATCTCGGTATTGTGTATCGGTGTTTCAGCGATAACGTTGTTTATGTCCGGATTTATCGTTGATGAGTATAATCTAGGTGGAGATCCACAATCGTTTTGTATGTTTATTGCGATTGGTTGTATTAGTGGTCTGAATTTCATTATTTATTACAGAAGGCAATAAAAGAGGCATTCCATATTACTTTGGAATGCCTTTATTATTTTGATTGCTTTGTTTTTTATACAGGTACCAGCCACCCCAGCCGCCACCAATTGCTACGACAACGAGGAAAGCATAGTCCTTAACCTCGACACGTATATTGAAAATATTAGCCATAAGTAAGAGAATACCAACTGTTATTAACGCAAAAAATGCTCTAATTAAGTAGTCTTTCAACTGAACCACTCCCGTCATTTAAGTAGTAAATGATGAATTTGGAAAAGCTAAAGGGTGTTTCCTATATTTTAACATAGATGAGATTGTAATATATTGATGAAAGTAGGGGAGAGGGGCGCTGATATTGTTGTGATTTGTCGGCAAATTGATATCCTTTGTCAAATCGTTGATATATTGCGGGTAATGATCGATATAATGAAAAAATCGTTGATATATTGCGAGTTATGATCGATATATTTGAAAAATCGTTGATATAATTTCGTGTACCGTTAAGTGCGACCATTACATAAAAAAGCGACTCTAAACGAGCCGCTTCCGCTTTTAAATGATATCCAGCTTCAGCGGCTAGAACAGTCGGTTGTTTCACTCCTTCATTCGAGGCAAAAAGCGCCTCGTAATCAGGAGTTCCAACACCCTCCTGTTCTGAACGAGCCGCTTCCGCTTTTAAATGATATCCAGCTTCAGCGGCTAGAACAGTCGGTTGTTTCACTCCTTCATTCGAGGCAAAAAGCGCCTCGTAATCAGGAGTTCCAACACCCTCCTGTTCTGAACGAGCCGCTTCCGCTTTTAAATGATATCCAGCTTCAGCGGCTAGAACAGTCGGTTGTTTCACTCCTTCATTCGAGGCAAAAAGCGCCTCGTAATCAGGAGTTCCAACACCCTCCTGTTCTGAACGAGCCGCTTCCGCTTT
>NZ_JAKUEU010000088.1:0-19532 GCF_022663075.1 Bacillus cereus group sp. BfR-BA-01441 | reverse complement strand
GTTATGATAGATATATTCAAAAAATCGTTGATATAATTTCCTATACTATTAGCATTTTGGAGGAGCATCTTTTTATTCGCTTTTAAACATTATAACGTTATATTTACTTCTCCCTTTTTTTGTGTTACGCTAAACGTGTGAAAGAGATATAAAATGAAACTTTAATGTAAGCGTATTCTTACGGCTTCTTATAGAAAAGGGTGGAAGTACAATGACAGAACGATTCGTACTACGTAATGTGAAACGTGTGAACGGGGAAGAGATTGACATTGTAATTGAAAATAATAAAATTGCACAGGTGACGAAAGCTGGTGCTGGTGAGGGTGGAAAGGTTCTTGATTACTCTGGTACTTACGTATCGAGTGGCTGGATTGATTTGCACGTTCATGCTTTTCCAGAGTTTGATCCGTATGGCGATGAGGTGGATGAAATTGGTGTTAAGCAAGGGGTAACGACAATTGTTGATGCGGGTAGCTGCGGTGCTGATCGTATTGCAGAGTTAGTACAAAGTAGAGAACAGGCAAAAACGAATTTATTTGCCTTTTTAAATATTTCTCGCATCGGTTTGAAACGAATTGATGAATTATCCAATATGGAATGGATAGATAAAGAGAAAGTAATAGAAGCAGTAGAAAAGTATAAAGATGTAATCGTTGGGTTAAAAGCGAGAATGAGTAAAAGCGTCGTTTGTGATAGTGGAATTGAACCGCTTCATGTAGCGCGCTCTTTATCCCGTGAAACATCATTACCGATTATGGTACATATCGGTTCAGCGCCTCCTCGCATTGAGGAAGTTGTACCTCTTTTAGAAAAAGATGATGTTATTACACATTATTTAAACGGGAAAGAAAATAACTTATTTGATGAAGAAGGAAAACCGCTACCTGTGTTACTAGATGCAGTGAATCGCGGCGTACATTTAGATGTTGGTCATGGTAATGCTAGTTTTTCTTTTAAAGTAGCAGAGGCGGCGAAGCGTCACGGTATTGCCTTTAATACAATTAGTACAGATATTTACCGAAAGAATCGTATACACGGTCCAGTATATAGTATGGCTCACGTTCTTTCGAAATTCCTTTACTTAGGTTATCCGCTAGAAGAAGTAATTAATGCGGTTACGAAAAATGCGGCAGAGTGGCTGAAGAAACCAGAGCTTGGCCGTATTCAAGAAGGCGATATTGCAAACTTAACTTTATTTACGGTGAAAGATGAGAAGATTACGTTAATCGATTCAGAAGGGGACCAGCGCATTGCTAAAAAAAGAATTGATACAAAAGGGGTTGTAATTAATGGGTCATTCATTGAATGCTAAGTACGGATTAAAAAGAGTAATTAATGCGAGCGGTAGAATGAGTATTTTAGGTGTATCTGCTCCTACAGATACAGTAATGGATGCGATGAAACATGGTGGACAAAATTATGTGGAAATTGCTGATTTAGTAGATAAAGCAGGAGACCATATTGCGAGAATTCTAGATTCAGAGGCAGCGGTCGTTGTGAATTCAGCATCGAGCGGAATTGCGCTTTCTATCGCTGGTATCGTTACAGAAGGAAATCGCCGTAAAAGTGAAAGACTTCATCAAGAAGTAATCGCGAAAAACGAAGTGATTATGTTAAAAGGTCATAACGTTCAATACGGTGCTCCTGTTGAAACGATGATTTACTTAGGCGGCGGTAAACTTGTAGAAGTTGGCTATGCAAATGAAGGGAAAGCAGAGCATATTGAAGATGCAATTGGTGAAAATACAGCAGCGATTCTGTATGTGAAATCACATCATGCAGTGCAAAAAAATATGATTTCTGTTGAAGAAGCATGGGAAGTTGCGCAGCGAAATAACGTACCGCTTGTCGTGGATGCAGCAGCTGAAGAAGACATTCAAAAATATGTGAAGTATTCAGATCTTGCTATTTATAGCGGTTCAAAGGCGATTGAAGGACCTACTTCTGGTATTGTTGGCGGGAAACGAAAATATATTGAGTGGCTGAAAGTGCAATTACATTGCATTGGAAGAAGTATGAAGGTTGGGAAAGAAACAACATTTGGCTTACTTCAAGCGCTTGATGAGTACGGAGTAAAAGAAGATAAGAGCGAGCAAGAAAAAGAATTGCTACAAGTACTTATGCCGCTAAAAGAATTAAAGGGTGTAAATGTAACGATCGTTCAAGATGAAGCTGGAAGAGCAATCTTTAGAGCACGTATTCATATTAACGAAAAAGAGTTAAATAAATCGGCAAAAGACGTTGTGGCTGCATTACGCGACGGGGAAATTGCAATTTACACACGTGATTACGGAGTAAGACAAGGGTTCTTTGATATCGATCCACGTCCACTTCAAGGTGATGACATACATGTAATTGAAGAAAAAATGAGAGAAATTGTAGGGGGAAACTAAAATGACAAACATTCAAAAACGTTTTTATAAAGGCCGCGTAGCATTAAATGTATTGGCAAACAATATCCAAAATGCGAAAGATATTTTTGAAGCAGCAGAAGGATATGTAGTAGTAGGTGTTTTATCAAAAGATTATGCAACTGTAGAAGAAGCTGTTACAGCGATGAAAGCATATGGAAAAGAAATTGATGACGCTGTATCAATCGGACTAGGTGCAGGAGATAATCGCCAAGCGGCAGTTGTCGCTGAAATTGCGAAGCATTATCCTGGCAGCCATATTAACCAAGTGTTCCCTTCAGTTGGAGCGACACGTGCAAATCTTGGCGAAAAAGATAGCTGGATTAATAGTTTAGTATCGCCAACAGGAAAAGTAGGTTACGTAAATATTTCTACTGGCCCAATTAGTGCGGCTGGAGAAGAAAAAGCAATCGTTCCAATTAAAACAGCGATCGCACTTGTACGTGATATGGGCGGAAATTCATTGAAGTACTTCCCGATGAAAGGGCTAGCTCATGAAGAAGAATATCGTGCAGTTGCGAAAGCTTGTGCGGAAGAAGGATTCGCATTAGAGCCAACAGGCGGAATTGATAAAGAAAACTTCGAAACAATTGTACGTATTGCGCTTGAAGCAAACGTAGAGCAAGTTATCCCGCACGTGTACTCTTCTATTATTGATAAAGAAACTGGTAACACGAAAGTAGAAGATGTGCGTGAATTATTAGCAGTCGTGAAGAAGCTAGTTGATCAATATGCGTAAGAAAATTGCAGCGTTCGGCGAAGTAATGATGCGCCTGCAAGTACCTGGATATGAATTGTTGTCGCAAGCTAACACGTTAAATTACTCATTTTCAGGTACAGGTGTGAACGTTGCAGCGGCACTTTCTCACTTAGGGCATGAAGGGCTTCTTATTTCAACTTTACCGGAAAATTCGGTTGGAGATGCAGCTGTATCTTACATTCAAAAGTTAGGAATTCAAACTTCTCTTGTTTCAAGAGGTGGTAAATATGTAGGTATGTATTTTTTAGAAAATGGATTCGGTGCACGTGCAAGCCGCGTTACGTATTCGAATCGACTAGAAAGTAGCTTCAATACGGCGTCTGAAGAGATATACCAATTTGAAGAAATTGCTAAGGAAATTGATATCGTTCATTTTTGCGGTATTACACTTGCGATGAATGATATGGTGCGCCATCATATGAAGTCTTTAGCGAGAGCAGTTAAAGAAAACGGAGGAACCGTCGTTTTTGATTGTAATTATCGTCCATCACTTTGGGGAGAAGACGGATATGAACAGGCAAAACCGCATTATGAAGAAATGCTGGGACTTGCTGATATCGTTATGATGAACGAAAAAGATGCAATGTTTGTTTTAGGAATAAAAACCGAAGAAACGGAGCGAGAGGCGCAACTTGTTGATCTTATTCCAAAGGTAGCTGAAACGTATCATATCGCTACAATCGCTGGTACTCATCGCTCTATTAACAGTGATAATACACATTCGCTTCGCGGGTTTATATGTAAAGATGGAACGTTCACTTTTGCAAAAACACTTACGTTTTCTGTATATGATAGAATAGGTGCTGGAGATGCTTATACGAGCGGAATTATTCATGGCGAGATAAAGGAGTTCGCACCAGAGAAAGCTGTTTCATTTGCGTCAGCAGCTGGAATGCTAGCACATACAATCGTCGGTGATACGCCAATGTCATCAGAGAAGGATATACTTCGGGCAATGACGGCATCAGTAGGTGATGTAGAAAGGTAGTGGGTGTAACGGTGAACGTAACGAGAAAAAAAGGACCATTATATTTGCAAATAAAAAATATTATTCGTGATCGAATATTGCATGGTGTATATGCGATTCATACGAATATCCCTTCCGAACCGCAGTTAGAAGAAGAGTTCAAAGTGAGTAAAATTACAGTGCGAAATGCGATTAAAGAACTCGCTCAAGAAGGATATTTGGAAAAGAAAAGCGGTAAAGGAACGAAAGTCATCCGCAATACTTCTGCGACAAAACTGTCAAAGGGTAAGAAATTTACTGAAGTGTTAGTGGAAGAAGGATATAAAGTACAGAAGAAATTGCTAAAAGCAGAAATTGTGCAGAATGAAGAAGGAACAGTGCCATTTCGATTATTCGGTAAGGAGAGTTTTCGTATTGAACGTTTATATACGTTAAATGATGCACCGTACATTCATTATACGCACTATTTCTCAGCAGGAATGGCAAGTTCAGATTTATCGGATTTTGACTTGCAATCGCTTTATGATTTAGTTGAAGACCGAGGTATTCATTTAGAAAACTTCAGAGATGAATTCGCTGTTGGACTCGCGCCTAGTTTCGTTGCAGAAGCGCTAGGTGAAAAAGAGGGGACAGCGCTATTAAAACGCATGCGTTATTCTTACGATGAAGTTGGCGAAGTAATTGAATATAGCGAAGGCTACTACAATACAGAAATGCAGCATTATGTAGTGAATTATGACGTATAAAAAAGAGGGGATTTTCCCTCTTTTTTTATAAAGTAAGGAGAATGGGAGATGGATATATACTTATTAATCGTCACGTTACTTGCAATTGCGATTGTTATTTTAGGGGTATCATGGTGGAAATGGCATGCATTTATTAGTTTAACAGTTGCGAGTTTGTTTTTAGCTATCATGTCTGGACTGAACTTAACGAAAATAGTGACTGCCTATGAAACTGGTGTTGGTAGTGTACTAGGGCATTTAGTTGGTATTTTAGCTCTCGGAACAATTTTAGGGAAAATGATGTCCGATTCAGGGGCCGGCATGCAAGTGGCAGATTTCTTTATTCGATTTTTCGGTGTAAAGAAACTACCTTGGGCTATGTTATTTGCAGGATTTGTTATAGGGATTCCAGTGTTTTTTGAAGTGGGGATCGTCATTTTATTACCACTTGTTATTTCCATTCGAAAAACGACGAAGCAAAATATATTATTAATTGCGTTACCTGTCATTGCAGGATTATCTATTGTTCACGGGCTCGTGCCTCCGCATCCAGGGGCGATGACAGCAATCGGTATTTATAACGCGAACTTAGGAAAGGTACTTTTATATTCATTAATTATCGCGTTACCAACAGCCATTATCGCAGGACCGATATTTGCAAAGTGGGTACATAAAAGGGTGATACCTGAAAATGAACCAGAGCTTATTCGGGTTACGACTGTCTCAACTGATTTGCCAAGTCGTAAAGTTTCATTCTTTATTATTTTACTACCAGTTGTATTGATGATTTTATCAGTAGTTGCACCATATATTTCATTACCGAAAAAATTGACTGAATTTTTCGTGTTTATAGGAAGTCCAGTAATCGCCTTACTTATTTCATGTTTCGCAGCATTTTATTTACTTGGTATCAAACAAGGTATTAATAAAAAGATGATTAAAAAATTAACAGATGAAAGTTTATTGCCTGTCGGTTCTATTATTTTAATAATTGGTGCAGGCGGTGGATTTAAACAAATATTAATTGAAAGCGGCGTTGGAACAGCTATTGCACAAATGGCAGAACATATTTCGTTATCACCAATCGTATTAGCTTTCATGGTAGCTGGTTTAATTCGAATTGCAACAGGTTCAGCTACAGTAGCATTAACGACAGCAGCAGGGATTGTTTCACCAGTTATTCAGCACATGTCTGGTGTGAATTTAGAGCTTCTCGTTATTGCAACCGGTGCAGGTTCATTAATGTTTTCTCACGTAAATGATGCAGGGTTCTGGCTTGTAAAAGAGTATTTAGGTTTGACGGTGAAGGAAACGTTTAAAACGTGGACGGTACTCGAGACATTGTTATCATTTATTGCATTTGGTTTTGCTCTTTTGTTGAATATGTTTCTTTAGGAGAGGAGATCAGATTTAAACGAATAAAACCTACAGAGGAAATGTAATTTCTCTGTAGGTTTTATTCGTTTTTTGTGCTTTCTATTACTTAATGGAACGGACATACTGATCTTCTCCATCGTCTTTGACAAAGACTCCTAGCTCATTCAAATCTTTGCGTAAATGCTTCTTTTTTTTAGAGTTTCCTTCTCGAAGGGCATTGCGTCTTTCATACAAAATAGTATTTATGCTTTTATTAAATCGCTCATCCTCTAATTTCCATAAGCTATACTCATGTTTATAAGGATCTTGTTCCACCCAGGGGAAGCCGTGCATTAAGAAAGTATCTTTAATTTTGCTTGGGGTAATGTCAGATGTTTCACGTAACCATTCTCGGTCTTCTTGATCAATGATAACCACTTGACGCTTATCTACAAAAACGGCTTTTACATTTAATCTGGTGATTTGTTTCTTTTGATCGTCCTTATTCACGTGAATGCTTTCCGAAGTAATGTTCATTTTTAAAGCTTCACTATAAATAATTAAAGAAAATAAAATTCCTGCAATAACACCAATTAGCATGAGGATAATAGGAAGCCAGAAGGGATTAATAAAATTTAAAAGTTCTATAATTTTTGAATCAGAAAAGAGAGGAATCTTTTTTATAATCTCTATTAATTTAGGTGAAAAATATCCAATAACGCCTAAAAGGATTGGACTTACTATAGCAAGTAATTTTTCTAAAAAACCTAATCCAATGACAGATGCCTTTTTCATGTGTAGTTCATCCTTTCATATATATTTTTTTAATCAAGGCATATTTAAACAGTGAGTTTCTTCACCATTTTTATGAGCTCATCTGAGTAATTTTCTATGGATATAGATGAATTTGCCTTCAGCATTCTTTCTTCGATTGCTCCTAAAATAAATGAAGCTAATGTGTCGGTTTGGAAAGAATCGGAAAACACGCCATTTTGTTGACCAGTCTTCAAAATATCTAATAACATCGTTCTAAGAGCATCCTCCTCTTCGTCGTCTTCGATTCTGTAATAAGGAACGTTCTCTTCATTTCTTGCATTAAAGACAATCTCAATTAAGGCAATATTATTTTTGTAATGAGTTTCTTGATAAGCCAAATGCGCTTCAATAAAAGCCTCTAGTTTATTTATTTCAGATTGAGCTAATAGCACTCGATTACTAATAAATTCATGTTGCTTGGCAACTAAAAATTGTAATGTGCGATTCATAAGGTAAAGCTTATCATTAAAATGATAAGAAATAAGTCCGGTACTAATCTTAGCCTTTTTTGCCACCTTCGTTAAGCTTAAGTTGTTATATCCAACCTCTTCTAATGTATCAATACATGCAAGAATAATTTGTTCACGCCTAGCCTCTGCAATAAAAGAATCAGTCACGCTATTCAACTCCTGATTTATATAATTTGAATGTATAATCAAAAAATTGATTGATCGTTCAATTAAATATTAGTAAGAAATTAAGAGTATGTCAAATGTTTTATACTTACATCTGGATAAGGCTCATTCGCTTTTTAATAAAGCCCAATTCCTAAAACAAGCCCGTTTTTAGGTAAGCCAAGCTTCCTATTCGCCCTGAAAACATAATATAAATGGAATCCCCTCATTTAGAGCAAGGTGAACTTGTTATGAATGATACTAAAGGAGGAATAGGGTAATGAGCGAAAAGTGTGAACACAGACATGATGATTGTAACCGCAGACATGGTTGCGGAGGCGGTTTTGCGCTTCTAATTGTATTGTTTATTTTATTAATTATCATCGGTGCTAGCTGCTTCGGCGGAGGCGGCGGTTGTGGCTATGGTGGTTATGGCGGTTATGCTGGCGGCTACGGCGGATATTGCTGCTAATTATTAAAAACTATTGAAAATAGCCTTGTGCATATTGCACAAGGCTATTTTATTCATATTTTTATATGCTGTGATAATTTATTAATGTAAAGAGAACGGATTAAGAAGAAGAAAATGATCTCGATAATCCCGAAAAAGGTGAGTACGATACATGTCTCTTTTAATAAGGAGAAAGAAAACATGCTTTGTAAAAACTTAACCGCAAATAATGTGTGAACACCAGCAACGACATAAGGAACGAAAAATAAAATTCCTAATTGAATCGTTGCAGAGCGAAACATTTCTGATTCAGTTAAGCCAAGCTTTGTAATCGTAATATACTTTTGTCTTTCAGTTGTTAAGTCATTATACATACGGAAATATAAAACACTAGCTGCTCCGATAAAGAAAATAAAGCCGAGAAATGCCCAAATAAAGAATTGAGCGACTGCATTTCCTTTACTATGAACGAGTTCATCCGTAGCTGTATAAATATAAAATGGTTTAATGAAATCTTCTTCATTTTTATGTGCTTCATACAAGGTTTCTGCATCATGATTTAAGTTTTTTAATATATTTTTTGTTGGGACAATTGCATTTTCCCAATTTTCCACGAAGTAGTTATAGACTGTAATTGTTTCAATATGAGGAATCATATTTTCAATTACTTCATCTTGCATCACAATTAAGTGAGGTAATGCAAAGGGAGGCTCAATTCCTCTATTAATAAAACCTTTAATTTGAAATTCCTTTTTATTAGAGCCAAGTGTAATCGTGTTCTGCTTCGCAAATGGGTTAGACACGAGATTTAATAACACTGGTGAATAGCGAGAAATATTATAAACTTGTGAAGAATCGAGAGTGATTTTTGGTCTGTTTAATTGCTGTGCTATTGCGTTATAATCACTCATTTTCATAATGGCAATTGATTCTTTTGAAGCTGTATCTTTTAAAACGGTAAATTTATATTTGTCATATTGAAAATTAGCATTTGTAAGTTCAGTTTCAATCGTAGTAATATGCTTTTGTTCAAATGCATTAACACCTTCTGATGTATAGGTGAATGGTATTGGATATCGTTCTAGTATGGGTGCTTTCGTATTATTGTTTGCAGCAAATAACCCGATAATAATTGTAAATGCAAGTGCAGATAGCATAGAAACAATAAAGAGTACATTAATATTACTGCGTGTACGAGAAACTAAATCTGAAATCCATAACATATTTATTTGTTTTAAATAAAACTTTCTTCGTTTCTTTAAAATATAGATAAAGAGAAGAAATGTTTGTGAAAAAAATAAATACGTCCCAACTACTACAAGCGGTAAAATAGATAGCATAATTAAGAATACAGATCCATTTTGTGCATTTTTTTCCGTTATGTAGCCTTGCGGATAACCAGCAATATAATAGCATAGTCCTAAACAAGTTAAAGCAAATAGTGAAATCAGTATAGATGGTTTTTTTTCGCTCTTCTCTTTGTTAACGCCCTTAATAAGCTTCGTTGTTTTTCGAGTACGAATAAACATTGGTGTAAATGTAGAAACGATTAAAAATAAGATGATAAACGTTACGGTTGTAACGATAATCGCTTCTGTTGGCCAATATAAATAGAGACCTTTCGCATTTGTTAATTTCGAAGTGACTAATAAGAAAAAGTTAGAAAATACAAGTCCACCTTGAATGCCGATAAAGATAGACAATATCCCGATTATCATATTTTCAGTAAATAACAGTCTCTTTAATTGTCTCTGTGAGATACCGAGAATGGTGAGTATCCCGAATTGCTGCTTCCGTACATTTAAAAATGTTCCAATTGAATATAAGAGAAAGAAGAACGAGAACATAACAATCACAAGCTGTGCTGTACTAGCTAAATTCATTAGAGGATCCCGATCTTGAAAGCTTTGTACACTCTGTAACCGCGGGTGATACGCGTATACAGTAAATGAAAAGAAAACCATGATAGAAAACGCACTACTTACAAAGTAGGCGAAATATGCTTTCGAATTACGTGAGACATTTTTAAATGCGAATTGCCAAAATGTCATCCACGTCTTCCTCCTAATAATGCTAGAACATCTAATATTTCTTGATAAAATTTCTCGCGATATAATCCGCGGTGTAGTTCATTGTAAAGCTCTCCATCTTTAATAAAAATAACACGGTTACAATAACTTGCTGCAAACGGATCATGGGTAACCATTAAAATCGTTGCATCTTCTTCTTTATTTAATTTCGTAAATAGCTCCATTACGTCAATTGCCGCTTTTGAATCTAAGTTTCCTGTCGGTTCATCGGCAAGTAGAAGTGAAGGATGATGAATGACAGCACGTGCTACTGCGGTACGCTGTGCTTGTCCCCCGGAAACTTCAAAAATACGCTTGTCCAAAATATGATCAATTCCAAGCTTTTTTGAAATGTTATCAAGCTTTTCATCCATTTCTTTTAATGGAACATTATCTAATGTTAAAGGTAGTACGATATTTTCACCGATTGTTAGTGTATCTAGTAGGTTAAAGTTTTGGAAAACAAATCCTAACTCTTGGCGGCGGAAAATAGCTAACTTCTCTCTACGAAATGTGTGCGGTTTTTTTCCGTTAATCACGACATCACCAGAAGTCGGAGAATCGATTGTAGAGATAACGTTTAAAAATGTAGATTTCCCGCTACCAGATGGTCCCATAATGGCAACGAATTCACCTTTATCCACGTGTAAATTTATATTTTTTAAAGCAGTATGAGGGACTTTTCCCTCATATACTTTTGAGACGTTTTTTATGTGTAATACTTCTTCCATAGTAATCACCTTTCTACTTTTTAAAACTTAATGTGTTGTGATAATTTTTGCATATAAAAGGAACGAATTAAAAGGAAAAATAAAATTTCAACTGTTCCAAAAATCATAAGTACGACTGTAATTTCAGCGAAGAACGAGAGATGTAATATTTCTTGTAGCATCTTTGTCGCAAACATCGTATGGATTGATGCCATAATGTAAGGCACGAAGAAAAGAATCGCAAGCTGAATTGTCGCTGAACGTTTCATTTCAGTCTCAGTTAAGCCAATTTTCGTAATCGTTATATATTTTTCTTGCTCATTTGTTAAATCTGTATACATTCGGAAGTAAAGAACACTACCAGCACCGATAAAGAAAATAACACCTAAGAAAGTACCAATTAAGAAGAATGAGGCAACATTTAGTTTTTTCTTATATAGAGAATCGCTCGCTTCACTTGCATGGAAAGGTGGGTGCTCTGCTTGAATTGCTGCATTATCGTTATCAATTTTTGTTATAAACGATGAACCGATATTATGTGCTTTTTCCCAATCTGTAACTTTGAAGTTATATACACTCATTTGTTTGGAAACTGTGGATAAGGATTCTACATTTTCATCAGATAGTATGAGTAATTGGTATATTAAGCTGTTTGGGAATGGGCTATAACTTTTATATTCTTTCACTTGTAGTTGTAAATTGTTTTGAGTAAGTGTAAGAGTATTTTTCTTTTCTTCATTGTGAAGTGTTCCAATAACTTGATCATCTAAGTCTTTCATAAGAATATAAGATTCATTCTTATTTACCGTGAGTTTTTCCAAATTTAATGCTTTAGCAAGTACATTATAGTCACTTTGTTTAATTGCGTAATAGAGCTGCGTGTTATCTTCAGCTGAAGATACCTCATATATATCCGTTTTAAATTTTGTATAAGTAAAGTGCCCTTCATTAAATTTCTGCTCTAACCAGTTTAAATGTTCATCAGCTAATGTATTTTCAGTATGCGATAAATACGTAAACGGGAAAGGGTTTTGTCTAATTGCATCAAACTTTGTAAATTTCCCAAAACCGTATAAGAATGTAATCATTGTAAAAGCGAGTGTTGATAGCATCGCTACAATAAAGAGCATGTTAATGTTTGTCCGAATGCGCGCTGCTAAATCCGAAATCCAAAGCATATTAATTCGTTTCATATAAAACGTTCTTCGCGTTTTTAAAATACGAATAAGTAAAAAACTAATTTGTGAAAAGAAAAAGTATGTTCCAGCTGCAATAAGCGATGGGATGACAAATATACTAGAGACGGCGTATAAAAGCCCAATGATGTCACCTAGCGACATAAAATACAACGGATTTGCGGCTAACGCATATCCACATATTAAACACGTCGCACCAAATAGAGAGATGAGCACGGATGCTTTTCTTTCTTTTTGTTGTGTTCCTTCTTTTAAAAGACGTACGGCTTTTCTCGTACGAATGAGCATCGGTGTAAAAGATGATACGAGAATGAAGAGCCCAAGAAAGATGATGATAGTTAAAACGATAGCACTTGTAGGCGGATATAAATATAAACCAGGTACGTGTGTAATTTTGGCGGTAACTAATAAAAAGAACTGTGAAAAGACAACTCCAAGTTGAATGCCAAAAAATATAGAAAGAGCACCAATTAACATATTTTCTATAAATATGAGTCGCTTTAATTGTTTTTGAGATATGCCAAGTACTGTTAAAATCCCGAACTGTTTTTTTCGTACTTTTAAAAAGGTCCCGATTGAATACAGTAAAAAGAAAAATGAAAAGAACACAATGACAACTTCTGAAATTGTCATTAATATGTTCAGAGAATAATTCACGTCTGTCATATGCAATTTAGGATGAAATAAATAAACTGCAAATGAGAAAAAGATTGCGATGGAGAACGCACTGCTTACAAAATAGGCGAAATAAGCTCTGGCGTTCCGGGTCACGTTTTTAAATGCAAACTGCCAAAATGTCATTCACCTGAACCTCCTGATAGGGTGAAGATGAGAAGAGCATAAGAAATACTCTTTTCATCAAGTTTGTTTTAAATATTTTGTCCACTCGTGTATTGTGATAATTTTTGCATATAAAGTGAACGAATGAATATGAAAAATACGATTTCAACGAATCCAAAAATAATAAGAACGGCTGAAACCTCTTTGAACAGAGATAAACCAATTACATCTTGTAGCATTTTTGTTGCAAACATTGTATGAATGGATGCCATAATGTACGGAATGAAAAATAAAATACTAAGTTGAATGGTTGCAGATCGTTTCATCTCTGTATCTGTTACACCGATTTTAGAAATCGTTATATATTTCTCTTGTTCGTTCGTCAAATCCGTATACATTCTAAAGTAAAGAACGCTACCAGCTCCAATGAAGAAAATAACTCCTAAAAATGTCCCAATTAGGAAAAATGCAGCACTGCCTGATGTTATTTTGTATAACGATCCTGCTGATTCAAAGGAACGAATAAGAGGTCCTTCATACTGGGATTTATTTCGATCTTTTTGCACTTTTTCTATAAAATTATCAGCAATTTCATATGTCTGTTCCCAGTTTTGAATTTTGTAATTGTATGCTGATATATGCTTTACGGTGCTAGGTAAGTTATTTACGATAACATCAGGCAAAACTATCGTTTGATATGAAAAGCCAGATGGAATTGCATTCACATGCTCATAGCCTTTCACTCGTAATTTCGTATTTGTACTAGAGAGTGTAATGTAATCTCTTTTGTAGCTTTGCTCAAATTCGTTGAATATGGTGTTATAAGATGTCCCTGTTAGCACATATGCTTCGTTATCATCCATAAATAGTTGTTTCATTCGTAAAGAATCTGCAAGTTTGTTATAGTCACTTTGCTTAATTGCGTATACGTCATTATAAATAGCTATATCTTTATCTTCTTTTAGTGGTGTTTCATATATATCAGCTTTTATTTTTTGATAGGGGAAATGCTCTTTTTGTAATTGTTGCTCAAGCCAATTTAAATGCTCTGTAACAAAAGGGTTCGCATCATAAGAAAAATAAGAAATTGGAAAAGGAGAAGTTCTATTCACCTCTAGCTTAATAAATTTCCCGAATCCATATAGAAATGTAATCATTGTGAAAGCAATTGTAGATAGCATCGCTACAATAAACAGCATATTAATATTCGTTCGAATACGGCTCGCTAAGTCCGAAATCCAAAGCATATTAATCTGTTTCATATAAAACTTCCTTCTTTTCTTTAAAATATAAATAAGTAAGAAACTAATTTGTGAAAAGAAGAAATATGTTCCAATTGTAACAAGCGTTGGGATAACGAAAATACTTGAAACCATATATATAACACCGATTTGCGGGCTTACTGATACGAAATATTTAGGATTTCCAGCTAACGCATAACCACCAAATAAACAAATCGCACCAAATAATGAAACAAGTATGGATGGTTTTCTTTCTTTTTGTTTTCCACCATTTGTTTTTAAAAGGTGTACTGCTTTTTTTGTACGAATAAGCATTGGTGTGAATGCAGATACAATGATAAAAAGACTAAGGAAAACAATGGTTGTTAAAATAAACGCGTTAGTAGGCCCGTATAAATATATTCCTGGAACATGGGTAAGTTTGGCTGTTACTAATAAGAAAAATTGAGAAAAAACAACTCCAAACTGCATGCCGAAAAAGATAGATAAAATCCCGATTAACATATTCTCCATAAAAATAAGACGATGTAATTGTTTTCTCGATATTCCTAAAATGGTCAAAATACCAAATTGTTTTTTTCTAACTTTTAAAAAAGTACCAATGGAATATAGTAAAAAGAAGAAAGAGAAAAATACAATTACTACTTCTGAAAATATCATTAATCCTGAAATTTCAGAGGTCATGTCAAAGTTTTGTAATTTCGGATGGAATAAGTAAACAGCAAACGAAAAGAACACAGCAATGGAAAAGGAGCTACTTACAAAGTAAGCAAAATAAGCTCTTGAGTTGCGCGTGACGTTTTTAAATGCAAATTGCCAAAATGTCATAGATTATACCTCCGGCTAGAAGATATAGAAGTAGTTGTATTGCAAAAAATGTATGAGAGTGAGTTCTCATACATTTTGCTTGCATATGTTACGATCATGCTTCGGTCACCTTCTCCGTATGTTCTGCTTGATTATTTGCAGCGTTGTGGAAGATGATTTTAATCGTCGTTCCTTTACCAACTTCAGAATCTAGTTTGACAGAGTGACCTAAATAATCACAAATTTTACTTACAATATAAAGGCCCATACCAGTAGATTCTCCGAATGCGCGACCGTTTTTCCCAGTGTAAAATGGTTCAAATACTCTTCGAATATCTTCTTGCGGAATACCAACACCTTCATCGCGAACTTCTAAAATAATATCTTTTCCGTTTCGGTAAGCAGATAAGAATACCTTCTTTCCGCGTTCCCCAGAGTAACGAACAGCATTTGTCATTAACTGATAGATGATAAATTTTAGCCATTTCGCATCAGAAGCAACTTTTAAATCAGAATGGACTTCTAAAACAGGGAAGACACCATTACGAATGAATAGTTCTTTTAATCCGTTAATATTTTTTGTTACCGTATCTTTTAATGAAATCGTCTCGACATGGAAATCTTCATGGAAGTTATTTAACCTAGCCATGTATAAAGCCATATCAAGTCCTTGGTTTAGACGCTCTAATTCTTTTTTAAACTTTGGAATTAAATGCTCGTCTTCCATTTCTAGCACCATAAGCTGCATAACAGAAACAGGTGTCTTCATTTGATGTACCCAATGGTTAATGAATAATTGATGTTCTTGTTGTTTTACTTCATACGATTGTAGTTCTTTTTGGAATAGACGGTACTGCGTACGTACGAGTTCATTGACACCGTGAGGCATCGGAGCAGTTGCTCTTTCAATAAACGCATCTTCCATTTTTTCTGGTTGCTCACTTAATCTATGGTACATTCTACGATTGCGAACGTAACGATAAGCGAGGAAACAAATAAATAAGTATAAACTTAAAACGACGAAGTAAAATTTATTATTTTGAAATCCGTCTACTGCATCATAAAGAACGAAAATGATACCGAAGTTTAATACGTACAGTAGAAAAAATGCAAAATGATCACGTAAAAATAGCTTCATGCTTATTCACTCCAAGTTGCGTTAAAGCGATATCCAAGTCCACGTACTGTTTCAATAGAGTTCTCAATGCCAAGCTCATTAAACTTTTTACGAAGACGTGTAATGTTTACGTTTAATGTATTTTCCTCAACGAAACTTTCGTCATCCCAAAGCGCAGCTAATAAATCTTCACGGCTCGCTGTACGAGGGAATTTAGATAATAACATTTCTGCTAAAATTGCCTCTTTCTTCGTTAAAAGAACTTGTTCAGATCCAAAATGAATTTCTGGACGTTCAGGGAATAGTTTTAAACCTTCTACTTCAACGATACGTTCAGAAATATTTGGTGCATAATCACCGTAAATACGGCGTAATTGTCCTTTAATTTTTGCCATTACAACGTCGTAGTGGAATGGTTTTGTAATGTAATCATCCGCACCGCTTTCAATTGCCATAATTTGTTCCATCTCACCAGCACGCGCTGAAATGAAAATAATTGGACAAGTAGATTCATGACGAATTTGACGGCACCAGTAGAAACCATCGAATTTCGGTAAGTTTACATCAAGTAAAACAAGATGTGGTTTCACTGCGTTAAACGATTCCATAATATCATCGAAATTCTCCGCTACCACAGCCTCATAACCGTACTTCTGAATGTGAGATTGCAGTAATGATGAAATATTTGGATCGTCTTCAACGATTAAAATTTTATACATATGTATATTCCTCCTCAAAAAAACAATTGTAGCTATAGTGTATCATGTGTTTCAAGTCTTTTCATTATGTTGAAAGATAAGCTAGTAAACAGTATAGGTTAAAAGTGAGAAAAGTAAAAAGGGCGCTGGATGAAATTGACAAATAACGGTAATTGGTTTAATATTTAGATAAATATCTAAATGTCTAATTATCGAAAGGAAGAAAGACATTGAATCAAGCATTCAAAGCATTAGCAGATCCAACAAGGCGAAAAATTTTAGACTTATTAAAAGAAGGCGATCTAACCGCTGGTGAGATTGCTGAACATTTCAATATGACAAAACCAAGTATTTCACACCACTTAAATGCACTTAAAAATGCTGAACTTATTCAAGATGAAAAGAAAGGGCAATTCGTTATGTACTCTTTAAACACAACGGTCTTTCAAGATTTATTGACTTGGGTGTTTACATTTACGAATAAGGGGGAAGAGGGGAAATGAAAAAGCATCTTTTTGCAATCTTATTAATTGTTATAACTTGTTTAGCTTGGGCGTTTGCTTGGCCACATTTACCGGATACAATTGCAACGCATTGGAGCGGCGGTAAAGTAGATGGATATTCTTCTAAATTGTATGGAATGCTTTCTATGGTTGGAATTATGATTGTTTTATATATTTTTCTAAACGTGTTACCAAAGATTGATCCAAAGAAAGCGAACTACGAGAAGTTTTCTAAAGCTTTTATGATGATGAATAACGGGATACTACTGCTACTATTTGTAGGGAATATAGATATTATTACAAGTGGATTAGGATACAATTTATTCATTAATCGCGTGCCGGAATTATTAGTGGGTATTTTATTTATAGTCATCGGAAACTATTTACCACAATGTAAACCAAACTACTTTGTAGGTATAAAAACACCGTGGACATTAAGTAACGAAGAAGTGTGGAGAAAAACGCATCGTTTTAGCGGAAAGGTGTTTGTTGCATTGGGGATCATTATGATTTTAAGTGTTTTTGCACCAGTGGCGTGGAAATCTTTCGTAATGGTTGGAATTATTATTGGTGCAGTAGGATTAACGATGGGATATTCATATATTGCTTATAAAAAAGAAATAGGGGCCTAATAAAAAATTATGGGGGAGAGAGGATGAAAAGACACGTATTACCATGGAGTTTAATTAGTGGCATTGCAATTGGATGGTATATTGTATGGCCATATTTACCAGAACAAATTCCACGCCATTATAATGCAGCAGGAGTAGTAGATGGATATTTTTCTAAAATAGAAGCAAGTTCATTCTCGATAGGTAGTATGGTAGTGCTCTATATGATATGGCTAGTTTTTGGATTCATAAAAGATAAGTCTACACAGCAATCCAAAGTTCTTTCAGCGATTAATTATGCCATTCTCTTTATCGGATTTGGATGTAACATATTTGCACTATTAGCAGCGTCTAATTATATTGCATCGGGCTCAATTGCATTTAATTTTGGACTTGGAACATTGTTTCTTGTACTAGGTAATTACATGCAACAAACGAAGCCGAACGGGTTAGTAGGCATTCGAATGGACTGGACATTAGAAAATCCTGTAGTTTGGAGAAAAACACATAGATTTGCTTCGAGGGTATTTGTAATAGGTTCACTTTGTATATATGCCGGGGCTTTGCTTCCAGATCCATTTAATATTTTTATGGGGATTGGAATCATATTAATATGTATTATCGTATCAACAATAAAGTCATATAGTATTTATAAAGAAGAGTTGAAAATGTAAATAAAGCTGCTTTTCCTTTTAGGGAAGAGCAGCTTTGTTTTTTTTTATCACTTCTTCAAAACCGGTATCCAAATTTCACTTTTAAAGTTTGGAGAAGATATATCTTTCTGTTCATTCCACAATATTTCCGGTCCTTCCGCTAGTTCATAGTTCGAAGAAGGGAACCATTCAGAATAAATACGTCCCCATACATTTTGTAGTGCATCAGGAAATGGACCGACAGCTTCGAATATAGCCCATGTTGAAGCTACGACTTCGAGTTGTTTAAACTGCTCTGGACAATCCTTTGTTGTGGCTACTCCAATATAGTGATCAAGTTCTCCTTTTTCCTCCATTCTTCCTTCAGAAAAATTAGTAGAAGCACTAATAATTCCATTCGGTTCCATGTTTGAAAGTGACTTTAACATTTCAATGGACTCTGGGTTTAAACTTTTCCACATAGAAGCAATTTCTTCATTTACACCATTAAAAACGATTGGTACTCGTTTTGTAATACCTATAATTCGAAAGGGCTCTTTTTCTTCAATTCGATAGTTCATTTCATTTCCTCCTTGAATGGATAATTGGAAGGTCATTGGTGAATAAGCCTTCAAAGAATGGCTACTATTTCGGGCCTCTGAAGGTGTTATACCGTGCAAGTTTTGAAATGCACGAGCGAATGAATCTGGTGAGTTGTATCCATATTTTATAGCGATATCAATGACTTTTACATTGCTGTTTTTTAGTTCAAAGGCAGCGAGAGTAAGACGTCTACAGCGAATATATTCTGATAGTGATATGCCAGCTAAAAAAGAAAACATTCTCTTGAAATGATATTCGGAGCAGTAAGCTATTTTTGCGACTTCTTTAAAATCAATTTCATGTGTAAGGTTGTTTTCGATATACTGCATTGCAGCATTCATATTTTTAAGTGAATCCATATTATGACCTCCTCTGTACATAGAATAGCAGGAACGAAATAGCTCCATCCGACATTTCGTGCACAACTTTGTAGGTGCATTTTTTACCTTACAAAATTGTAATGTT
>NZ_JAKUEU010000087.1:0-21267 GCF_022663075.1 Bacillus cereus group sp. BfR-BA-01441 | reverse complement strand
TAAAAGATATTGAAGATCATGGCTGTCCATCTTGTGGCTCTTGTTCGGGTATGTTTACCGCGAACTCTATGAATTGTTTATGTGAAGTATTAGGTTTAGCTCTTCCTGGTAACGGGAGTATTTTAGCAATTGATCCAAGACGTGAAGAGTTAATTAAACAAGCAGCAGAGAAATTGAAAATTTTAATTGAAAGAGATATTAAGCCGCGTGATATTGTAACAGAAGAAGCAATTGACGATGCTTTTGCACTTGATATGGCGATGGGTGGATCAACGAATACAGTATTACATACGCTAGCACTCGCACAAGAGGCAGGACTAGATTATGATATGAACCGTATTGATGCAGTTTCAAGACGTGTACCTCATTTATGTAAAGTAAGTCCAGCCTCAAATTGGCATATGGAAGATATTGATCGTGCGGGCGGGATTAGTGCAATTTTGAAAGAGATGAGCCGGAAAGAAGGAGTACTTCATCTTGATCGAATAACTGCTACTGGGCAAACATTAAGAGAAAATATCGCTGAGGCAGAGATTAAAGATAAGGAGGTTATTCACTCTCTCGAAAACCCTCATAGTGAAGAGGGGGGCTTACGTATATTAAAAGGAAATCTTGCTAAAGATGGAGCGGTTATTAAAAGCGGTGCAACAGAGGTAAAGCGTTTTGAAGGGCCTTGCGTTATTTTTAATTCACAAGATGAGGCACTTGCGGGCATTATGCTTGGGAAAGTGAAAAAAGGAGATGTAGTTGTCATTCGTTATGAAGGACCAAGAGGTGGGCCTGGTATGCCAGAAATGTTAGCCCCAACATCAGCAATTGCTGGAATGGGATTAGGTGCTGAGGTTGCATTATTAACAGATGGACGTTTTTCTGGAGCTTCACGTGGAATTTCAGTGGGACATATTTCACCAGAAGCAGCAGCGGGCGGGATGATTGCACTTCTTGAACAAGGGGATATTGTATGTATTGATGTTGAAGAACGCTTACTAGAAGTAAGAGTGAGTGATGAAGAATTAGATAAGCGTAAAAAAGAATGGAAACGACCAGAACCGAAAGTAAAAACTGGCTGGCTCGGACGTTATGCACAAATGGTAACATCGGCGAATACAGGGGCTGTCCTGAAAATCCCACATTTTGATTGAGCCAATTTAAAAGAGATAAGGATGATATATAATGGTGCAAAAGGTAAAGGAGAGAGTGAAAATTGAAGATATCTTAATGGCTCATAATTGCCTGAAAGATATCGTTATTAAAACACCGTTACAACGTGATACAGTTTTATCTGAGAAATATGATTGTGACGTTTATGTAAAACGAGAAGACTTACAATTAATTCGCTCTTTCAAAATTCGTGGTGCATACAATTTGATTCAAAGTTTACCGAAAGAAAAGTTACAAAACGGTGTTGTTTGTGCAAGTGCTGGTAATCATGCGCAAGGAGTTGCTTATACGTGTAATTTATTGAAGATTCCGTCAAAAATATTTATGCCCACAACAACACCGAAACAAAAAGTATCACAAGTACAATTTTTCGGTGGTGATTTCGCAGAGATTGTATTAGTTGGTGATACATTCGATAGTTCTTTCCAAGAAGCACAGTGTTATTGTGAAGAAAATAGAATGACATTTGTTCATCCGTTTGATGATCCGTATGTAGTTGCTGGTCAAGGGACAGTGGCAGTTGAAATTATGCATGATATGGAGAAACCGGTTGATTATATCTTTACAGCAATCGGTGGTGGTGGATTAGCATCAGGAGTTGGTACATATGTAAAAGGTGTTAGTCCTACTACAAAGGTTATTGGTGTAGAGCCAATGGGAGCTGCATCTATGAAAGAGGCTTTTCTTCAAAATGAAAATGTAGCATTGGAGAAAATAGATAGCTTTGTTGATGGGGCAGCTGTTAAAAAAGTAGGAAAGTTAACATTTGAAACTTGTAAAGATGTAATTGACGATATTATTTTAGTACCAGAGGGGAAAGTTTGTACGACGATTTTAGAACTGTATAAGAAAAATGCGATTGTAGCTGAACCGGCTGGTGCACTCTCTATTGCAGCGCTTGATTTATATAGAGATGAAATAAAAGGTAAAACAGTTGTATGTACGCTAAGTGGTGGAAATAATGATATTGATAGAATGCAAGAAATGAAAGAGCGTTCGCTCATTTATGAAGGACTGAAACATTACTTTATCATTGAATTTCCGCAGCGTTCAGGTGCGCTAAGAGAATTTCTTGATAAAGGATTAGGACCAGAAGATGACATTACGCGCTTTGAGTATATTAAGAAACATAATAAAGAAAATGGTCCAGCATTAGTCGGCGTAGAATTAAAACATAAAGAAGATTATGAGCAATTAATTACTCGCTTTAAAGAAAATAATATTCAATTTATGGAACTTAATAAAAACCCTGTTTTGTTTGATTTGCTTATTTAATAGAAGGAAAGAGTTAGAATGTAAATAAAAAAGATAGATACAAGCGAGGGAATATAGTGCTTGTTCTATCTTTTTTATAGTTAAACTAGGTACTCATTAAATTCAAGAAGAATAAAGCTAGCTAACCAAAAGAGTATCGCAATACGAATGATTACATACATTGTAAATTCAAAAGGAGTAAGATTTCTCTCTCGCTTTATTTTTTTAAATAGTCTCACAGAATAAAAGGAACATAAAAGCAGGATTGCTATAGACATTTTATAGATGTTTTCTAAGAGGTTTATATTTTCTAATAACTCTTTCAGCATGTTTATCACCTATTCTGTAAAGTATATTACAGAGAAATAGATCTTGAGCTGTCTAGTTTCGTTTGTTTTTTATTTTCCCTGTATCATCAATTTCTACATCAGTTGAAATTGTTTGTAAATATTGAAGAGCTTTTTTCTTTTCTCCTTCATTTACAGGGGAAACTTGGTTGTTGCGAATGATATAAGGATTGAATGACATTTGGACATCCTTTCCTTTAAAAGTTAAAGTTAATACGCCAGTTTCAGCGCTTTTCCCATTCACATAACTCGGGAATAAAAAGTTACCTAATGAGTAAGCGATAGGAACTTTATTATAATACTCAAACCCTTGTAACCAATGTGGATGGCTCCCGACAATTGCGTTAGCTCCTGCTTCAACCATTTTAGGTACATATTGCTTTTGGTATTCTACCGGACGATTTGATTTTTCAACGCCCCAATGCATATAGACGATTAAATAGTCTGCATCTTTCTTTTGTTCTTTAATTGTTTTTGTTACAAGATTTAAATCATAGCCATTCGCAACGCCAGGTTTATTCTCACCAGCTACCCAATTAGAATCAGGCATAAATCGAACGAAGGAAAGAAATTTAAACTTTTTCCCTTTTACGGTCATTTCTCGTGCTGTATATGCATCTTTCGCATTTTTTCCGGCTCCAATGTAAGGGAACTTTAATTTTTCTACGTGAGAAATCGTATCTAATAATCCATCTTGCCCATAATCAAGTGTGTGGTTATTCCCAATATTTACGATGTCATATCCAGTGTTTTTAATAGCTTGTAGTGTAGATGGATCACTTTTAATCCAAAACAGTTGCCCAGGTGCTTTCTTTTCTTTCGTTGTAAATGCCGACTCTAAATTCACAAAAGAAATATCAGCTTTTTTTATTTCTTCTTTTACATGTTGGAATGGGTAATCAGCCCCATTCTTTTCGATTATAGGACGTAATTGCCAATCAAACATTGTATCACCAGAGAAGGTGAGTGTGATTTCTTGGTCTTCTATTTTCTTTTCGCTTTTTGAAGCGGTTTTACTAGATTTGTTTTGCAAATCGGGTTTGTCTTTTGCTTTTGAAATAAAAGAGTAATTGATTAATAAAACAATCGGTGTAATGAAAAAGGCTATTAACAAAAATCGTTTTAGTAAAGTTTTCATATATACCTTCCCTTTTAATATTATCCCGCAATTAAATTAACACTGAATCTATTAAAGGTAATTAAAGTTACAAAAAATAGCGGGTTATGTAGTGGAAAACATTTGTTAATATTCTCAATATTAAGTTAACATATAGATAACCTGTAAATCAATGTATAAACCAAAATATAGAAATAAAGAATTCGAAGGGTGAAGAATGAGAAATGGTTATATTAGGAGCAGTTGTAAATGGAATTTGTATTATATTTGGTACTTTACTTGGTAAATTATTTAGTAGGATTCCAGAAAGTATGAAAGGGACGATAATGCACGCAATCGGTTTAGCGGTTACTGTGCTTGGGCTTCAAATGGCATTAAAAAGTGAAAACTTTCTTGTTGTCATACTGAGTTTAGTGATTGGTACGGTAATTGGAGAATGGTTACAATTAGAAGAAAAGTTAAAACATTTAGGGGATTGGCTAGAAAATAAAGTTGGATCGAAAGGGAAAGGTAGCATATCAGAAGGTTTTGTAACAGCTACTTTAATTTTTGCAATTGGCGCGATGGGGATACTTGGTGCACTTGACAGTGGGATTCGCGGAAATCATGATATTTTATTTACAAAGGCGATTATCGATGGATTTATTTCTATTATATTAACGACAACTCTAGGAATTGGCGTAGTATTTTCGGCGATTCCAGTTGTTTTATATGAAGGTGGTATTGCAGTTTTTGCAACACAAATTAATAGTTTTGTCCCGAAAGAATTAATGAACCAATTTATAGTGGAGATGACGGCTACGGGCGGCATTATGATATCTGCTATTGGATTGAACTTGCTTAGTATTATTAAAATCAAGGTGGCAAATTTACTTCCAGGTATATTGGTAGTGGGTGTAATTGTTTCAATTATTTATGGTTACGGTTTAATGGATTATTAACCAACTTCATTTAGTGGGAGTTGGTTTTATTATGAAAAAAATGCGGGATTGTAGTGATTTTCACTAGAAAATAGCGGGTTTTGTAGTAAATCTTGCATATAAAGCAAATTACTAAACTTTTTACAAGAAAGGGTGTATAGAATGGGTATCTAAAGAAAGAAGGTGTGAAAATGGCCAGCTGGAAACGGAATTTAATGATTTGTTGGCTAGGTTGTTTTACCACTGCAGCCGGTATGAGTTTAGTAATTCCTTTCTTATCTTTTTATATTGAGGAATTAGGAGTAACTGGCACTTCAAGCATTGCACAGTGGTCGGGACTTGCATTTGGTGTAACATTTTTAATGGGTGCGATCGTATCGCCAATATGGGGAAAGCTTGGTGATATACATGGACGGAAATTGATGCTTATTCGTGCTAGCCTCGGTATGGCGATTATTATGACGCTTATGGGGTTTGTAACGGATGTGTATCAACTAGTCGCACTAAGATTTTTAATGGGAGCAGTATCTGGTTTCCTTTCAACAGCGATGACATTTATTGCAGCAGAAACTCCGAAAGAACATTCAGGTTGGGCGATTTCCACAATTTCAACTGGTGGTGTGAGCGGTTCGTTACTTGGCCCGTTACTTGGCGGTTATTTGTCTGAGTTAATTGGAATGCGTCATGTCTTTCTTGTTACGGGAGCTTTTTTATTCCTTTCCTTTCTCATCGTTTTTTTCTTCCTGCATGAAGAAAATCACTCTGCTCAAGCAAAAAAAACACAGCCGAAAAAAGTATGGACGATGGTCCCAGCGAAGCATTTAATTATTAGTTTATTTGTAACAACATTTATTATTCAACTTGCTAATATGTCAGTTCAACCAATTGTTACATTGTACGTGAAAAATTTAGTAGGTCCTCATACTGCACATATTGAAACAATTGCGGGTGCAGTTATGTCAGCGACAGGATTAGCAGTTATTTTGGCAGCACCAAGACTAGGAAGATTATCAGATCATATCGGTCCTCAAAAAACGTTAGTTGTAGCGTTATTTGCTGCAGGAATTATTTTTATCCCGCAAGCATTTGTAACGTCAGCTTGGCAACTATTAATTCTTCGATTTTTATTAGGTATCGCACAAGCAGGATTATTACCTTCCGTACAAACTCTACTAAAACAACATACACCAACCCATGTTACGGGACGAATATTTGGATATAATCAATCATTTCAGTTTTTAGGAAATATGATTGGTCCAGTGCTCGGGGGACAAATTGCAGCGCATGCAGGTTTCCAATATGTTTTCCTCTCTACATCTTCACTATTATTTATTGCGTGTATTTGGGTTTATTTTCATAATAAGAACGAAGAGGTATCAGAGAAACGACATTTGGAAGTTAGTTAACTAAGTGAATGAAAAAGAAAAAGGATGAAGCAGCATGTGCTTCATCCTTTTCTTTAAAATCGAAGACAAAGATAACTTAATGTACCAAGCTCGTAACTACGGTGAATGACTTCACCGCTATTTTCACCACTTCCCATAGCGATAAATAAAGGAACAAAATGTTCTGCTCTTGGTACTGCTAATTGTGCATGAGGAGCATTTTTCTCCCAATTAAACAATGCATCTTTATCGTTATTCTGCATATGTTTAATAATCCAATCATCAAATTCAATTGCCCATTTTTCAGGTGTAGTTTGATTCCATTTCAGTGCTCGTAAATTATGAACGGTAACGCCACTCCCGATTACTAAAATATCTTCTTGTCCGAGCCCTTTAAGTGCTTCTCCAATTTCAAATTGTTCTTTTGCAGAAAGGAATGGATTGACTGATATTTGCACGACAGGAATATTTGCTTCTGGATACATGCGGTGCAGGAGTGTCCATGAACCATGATCTAAACCTCTCGTCATATTATGATGGACTGAAATACCTTTGTTCTTAAATTTTGTTTCTAAAATAGATGCAATATGAGAAGAGCCTTTCGCACGATATTTGATTTCGTATAACTCAGGGGGAAAACCTCCAAAATCATAAATTGTTTCATACTCGTTATCTGATGAGGAAATCGTTAATACTTCACTTTCCCAATGAGCAGTGAAAATAACAATTGCTTTCGGTTTATATGTTTCTCCAAGTGTTTTTAAAAATCGTGTATAGTCTGTATCTTGAATAGCGAGCATAGGCGAACCATGTGCTAAAAATAATGATGGCATCATAATAGTAGGAACCTCCTAAAAATTATATAGTTACTTTATGTAAGTAACTATATAATTTTATTTTGAATTCGTCAAGAAATTAGTTTAAAAGCAAGTCTGAAAAATACATCATTTGTCATAATGAAAGCAATTACATATAATATAAAATAAGAAAAGTGAATGGATATTCATTTTCTTAAAGCTATACATAATAGAGTTGGGGGCTGACGAAATGAATGTACAGGAAAGTTTCGTTACGGCATTGGATGGATCGGAAATTTATTTGCGTAAGTGGTTACCAGAAGGAGATCCGAGAGGAATTATTCAAATTGCACATGGCATGACAGAGCATGCAGGGGTGTATACAGAATTTGTAGATGCTTTATTGGAAGCAGGGTATGGTGTTTATGCGCATGATCATAAAGGACATGGGAAAACAGTAAAAAAAGAAGAAGATTATGGTCATTTTGAACCAAATATAGGGTGGAATCAAGTTGTATCGGATGTTATCTTTGTTTCAGAAAAGATAAAAGAAGAGCAGTCAAGTCCTTTGTTTTTACTTGGACATAGTATGGGTTCTTTTTTATCAAGACGTGCTGTACAACTTAGAGGCGAATTATATGATGGATTTCTGATTTCAGGAACAGGTGGAAATCCAGGGCTTTTAGGAGCTATTGGTCATAAAGTAGCAACAATCGAAATGAAATTGCGTGGGGCAAAAACGAAAAGTCCAATGTTAAACTTTTTATCTTTCGGAAACTTCAATTCGAACTTTAAGCCAAATCGTACAAAATTTGATTGGTTATCTTCAGATAATAATCAAGTTGATAAATATATTGCGGATCCGTTATGTGGTTTCATTTGTACGACGAGTTTTTACCGAGAATTATTTTCTGGTGTATTAGAAGTAAATAAACTAGAAGAATACAAGAAGACGCCAAAGAATCTTCCAATACATATATTCTCTGGTGATCGTGATCCTGTTGGCGATATGGGGAAAGGTGTAAAAGAAGTATATGAAAACTATAAAAAATGTGGTGTGAAAGACGTGACACTACGTTTATATGAAAATGGTAGACATGAAATGTTTCATGAAGTAAATAAGGATGAAGTATTTAAAGATTTAATTTCGTGGTTAGATGCGCATAATAAATGAGAAAGATAATCCCAAACTGTTTGTAGTTTGGGATTATTTATTATACAGAAATAGGGGCAATAAATTCTTAAATTCACTTTACTTAATAAAAAATAAAAAAATATTGTATGAGAGGAAACCTCACTTTTCTGAAGTGAGGTTTTTTGTAGTAACGAAGTAATAGTGAATAAAACTAATTTTAAAAGTAATTTAAAATTAAACTTTTTATAAAGCAACAGATGCTCGTTCATAATAGTAGTATAATAGTGAATGAGGTGTTAATAGAATGGAAGATAGAACGTTAGGTTTATTACTAGATGTTGTTGGGGAACTATTTTCAGATGAAATTTCAATTGCTGTTTCGAATACGAAAGAATATATTTACTATCGGCCAAGTAAACGAATTGATTTAAAGATTAGTGTCGGGGATCCTATAAAGGAAGGAACGATTGCTCATAAAGCGATGGTGATGAATCAAAAAACCTCTGAGTTTATTAATCGGGATGTTTTTGGTATTCCTTATCATGGAATGGCTGTACCATTTTCAAACAATGGAAAGCTTGAAGGGTGCGTGACGGCAATTTATCCAGCTTTAACGGATGGAAAGTCAGTTGTTACTTTAAAAACAACAGACGGCTGGATTCCGGTTCCTTTTTCAAAGGTTATGTATTTAGAGGCTAAAGATAAAAAGACGTATGTGAATTCAGAAGAGTTATCAGGAACACATAAATACTCTCTGCAAGAATTCGAATACTTGCTTCCGAAAGATTCATTTATTAGATGTCACCGTTCGTTTATTGTAAATGTTAATCATATTAAAGCGATTTATCCTGATACCCATTCTACTTTTGTACTTTCGATGGATAATGGTGAGAGAGTACCAGTTAGTCAATCATACGCTAGTTATTTCCGTAAACTTCTAGGATTCTAAATTTTTCTGCTTTAGAACCTAGATTTGCTGTTCTGTCTGAATTTTCGGCATTGTATACTAAAATCCCTATTTTGATAGTGTTAATGTGTAAAATAATTATGAATATTCAATGAGAGAGGGATTACATATGGAGAACAATTTAGATAGAATCAGAGATCAACGTCTAAAAGATCGGGTAGTTACACCTGAAGAAGCAGCTTCCTGGATTCAAAGTGGAATGACTTTAGGCTTAAGTGGGTTTACACGTGCAGGTGATGTAAAAGCAGTCCCATTTGCGCTTGTAAACCGAGTTAAGAATGATGAATCTTTTAAAGTAAATGTTTATACTGGGGCTTCTTTAGGATCCGATGTAGACAAATTATTTGCTGAGGCAGGAATTTTAGGGAAAAGATTACCTTTCCAAGCTGACGCTACTATGCGAAAAGGAATTAATAACGGAGACTTTTTATTTGTGGATCAACACTTGTCTCATACAGCAGAGTTACTCCGTGCTGACGTTCTGGATATAGATTTCGCTATTTTGGAAGCGGTTGCGATTACAGAGGACGGAATGATTATTCCAACCACTTCAATTGGAAATTCCTTAGCGTTTTCCTTAAATGCTAAGTCTATTATTATTGAAATGAATATGGCTCAATCCGCGCAATTAGAGGGGCTACATGATCTATATGAACCAGGTAAACAAGGGGAGAGGCTTCCAATTCCGCTTGTGAAAACAGATGACCGAATTGGAACAATCGGTATTCCAATTGATCCTGAAAAAGTAAAGGGAATTGTGTTTACGAATCAATTGGATTCGCCATCGACAATTGTTCCTCCGGATGAAGAAACTGTTATTATGGCACAGCATTTAATAGAATTCCTTCGAGAAGAAGTCAAAGTAGGCCGATTAACAAATCGTTTAGCGCCGTTACAATCAGGAATTGGTTCAGTGGCTAACGCCGTATTGCATGGAATGTTAGATTCAGAATTTGAAGATTTAGAAGTATATTCCGAGGTTTTACAAGATGCAGTTTTTGATCTTATGGATGCTGGAAAAGTCAATTTTGCTTCTTGTTGTTCTATCACGCTTTCTGAAGAGAAAATGCAACAAGTATTTTCTAACTTTGAAAAATATCGTGACAAATTAATGATGCGTCCACAAGAGATTTCCAATCATCCTGAAATTATTCGTCGCCTTGGATTAATCTCAATTAATACTGCATTAGAATTAGATATATACGGAAATGTTAACTCTACTCACGTTTTAGGTACAAAAATGATGAATGGTATTGGTGGGTCTGGCGATTTTGCAAGAAATGCTCGCCTAGCTATCTTTGTTACTAAATCGATTGCGAAAGGTGGTAACATTTCAAGTATCGTTCCTTTCGTTTCTCATGTAGACCATACTGAACATGATGTAGATGTTATCGTCACTGAACAAGGGTATGCCGACTTAAGGGGACTTGCGCCAAGAGAAAGAGTGGAACTTATTATTGAGAATTGCGCACATCCAATGTATCGTGATCAACTACGTGCTTATTACGAAGAAGCAAAAACAAGAGGTGGACAAACTCCTCATATTTTAGAAAAAGCTTTTTCTTGGCATACGAACTATGCTAAAAATGGAACAATGCTTGAAGCGGTAGTAGAAACTGTATAGGTTTGTATCGTACGAAATAGTAAAACGAATGAGTGAGCTTGAAGATTAAATTTTAGAAAAAGAGAACGCCAACTTTTAGGGATGGCGTTCTTTTTCTTTAAAAAAATTGTTGAAAATCGTACTGATTATAATAAAGATTTATAAAATTAATTTCTAATTTATGGAAATTAAAGGTTTTTTTGAAGTGCTTTCCGAATCAATTTAGTAGTGTACATATTGAAAGTGAGGAAAAAGAATCATGAAGATAAGAGAAGTATTATTAAGTGAAGCAAATGAATTAAGTGAACTCGCACTACATTCAAAAGCAACGTGGAATTATAGTGAAGAATTCATACTTGCTTGTAAGGAAGATTTAACAATTACGGAAGAGTACATAAAAAATAATTTTGTATATGTTTTAGTAAACGATAATGCGAAGATTGGTTTTTTCTCATTTTTACGTAATGATAAAGCTCTCGATTTCTTGTACATTCATCCTCATTACAAAGGAAAAGGTTACGGGAAAATACTTTGGGAGTATGTAATAGAAAAAGCCAATGAACTAGGATTAAAAAGTTTTACAATTGATAGTGATCCGAATGCAAAAGGATATTACTTGAAAATGGGAGCACAGTTAATAGGAGAGACACCATCAACTGTCTTTAAGGGTCGTTTACTGCCTCTTTTGAAATATGATGTGTAAAACTATTAATAGTAGGGGAAGATTAGAATGGATGATGTAAAGAAAAAGCAAATATATGAGGCGTTAATAAGATCTTGGTCAATAGAAACAAGTTCAAAGTGGACAATTGAAAATTCAGTAAAGGGACAGTGTGGTGTAACGGCTCTAGTCGTTCAAGATATATGTGGAGGGAAAATTAAAAAGACAAAAATAGGGTGCGTGTGGCATTTTTATAACTTTATAGATGGGCAGAGATTTGATTTTACAGAGACTCAATTCAATGGGAAATTGAATTATATGGATGAAAAGTCAAATTGGGAAGAAGCATTTGCAGATACAAATGAAAAACAATATAGCATTTTGAAGGGAAAAATAACGAAAGAATTAAAATTATCTTTTGACTCTTAATCTTTAATAAGTTACTATAATGGTGGTAACTTATTAAAGGGAACTTCATAGAGTTGAAAGGGGAAATACTTTTGAAAACAACTTATGTAAACGCTACAATTGTAACGATGAATGAACAAAACGAAGTGATAGAAAATGGATATATCATTGTAGAAAATGATCAAATTATAGATGTAAAGAGCGGAGAATTTGCAAATGATTTTAAAGTAGATGAAGTAATTGACATGAAAGGAAAGTGGGTTTTACCAGGGCTTGTAAATACACATACACACGTTGTAATGAGTCTCCTAAGAGGTATTGGCGATGATATGTTATTACAGCCGTGGCTTGAGACGAGAATTTGGCCACTGGAAAGTCAATTTACTCCCCAAATTGCGGTCGCTAGTACGGAATTAGGATTACTTGAGATGGTGAAAAGTGGTACAACATCATTCTCTGACATGTTTAATCCAATTGGAGTAGATCAAGACGCAATTATGGAAACGGTATCAAGGAGCGGGATGCGAGCTGCTGTTTCAAGGACTTTATTTAGCTTCGGAACGAAAGACGATGAAAAGAAAGCGATTGAAGAAGCTGAGAAATATGTGAAGCGTTACTATAACGAAAGTGGCATGTTAACTACGATGGTTGCACCACATAGTCCATATACATGTAGTACAGAATTGTTAGAAGAGTGCGCACGGATTGCAGTAGAGAATCAAACGATGGTTCATATCCATCTTTCTGAAACAGAGCGTGAAGTACGTGATATTGAAGCACAATATGGAAAACGTCCAGTAGAATATGCAGCGAGCTGCGGATTGTTTAAACGCCCAACAGTTATTGCACACGGTGTAGTATTAAATGACGATGAGCGTGCATTTTTAGCAGAAAATGACGTTCGAGTAGCTCATAATCCGAATAGTAATTTAAAACTAGGTTCTGGTATAGCGAATGTAAAAGCGATGCTAGAAGCAGGAATAAAAGTAGGAATTGCAACAGATAGTGTTGCATCTAACAATAATTTAGACATGTTTGAAGAAATGCGCATAGCGACTTTATTACAAAAAGGTATTCACCAAGATGCAACAGCATTACCAGTTGAAACAGCTCTTTCTCTTGCGACAAAAGGAGCTGCGGAAGTAATCGGGATGAAACAAACAGGGTCACTAGAAGCTGGTAAGTGTGCTGATTTTATTACGATTGACCCGTCTAATAAGCCGCATTTACAACCAGCGGATGAAGTGTTATCACACCTTGTATATGCTGCTAGTGGAAAAGATATAAGCGATGTAATTATTAACGGAAAACATGTCGTTTGGAATGGCGAATGTAAAACGTTAGATGAAGAGCGTATTATATTTGAAGCAAGTCGTTATAAACGAGGTTTGCAAAGATAGATAATTATGTGGCAGTTGAAAAAGCTATCCTTTTAAAAGGATAGCTTTTTTCTTGAACGAATAAATATTCAAAAGAATGTCGCATCTTTCTGTTAGTATTTCTGCTATAATATATTACGCTTTATAATATTTTATATTTAAGGAGAACAACTCATGAAGCGAAAAAAGAGCCATTTAATGGTAATGGCACTTGTTACATCTTTATTATTAACAGCTTGTAATAATAAAGCGAATAAAAGTGATACAGAGGTTAAAAAACAAGTGTTAAATGTAACAGTATCAGAAGAAATTCCTTCTCTGGACACTGTGAAAACAACAGATGGTACATCAGCCCACATTATGCAGAATATATTTGAAGGGTTATATGTATTAAACGATCAAGATCAGCCTACTCCAGCCATAGCAAAATCGTTTAAAAGAAGTGAAGATGGTAAGAAATATACATTTGACTTGCGTAAAGATGCAAAATGGTCAAATGGGGATAATGTAACAGCAAATGATTTTACATTTGCTTGGAAACGTGCAATTAACCCTGAAACAGCCTCTCAATATGCGTCCATGCTCTTTTATGTAAAAAATGCGAAAGAGATCAATAAGGGAACAATGCCTCTTGATGCACTTGGGGTTAAAGCGATAAATAATTATACGTTAGAAGTTGAACTCGAACAGTCAATTCCGTATTTTTTACAGTTGTTAGCACTACCTATATACTTACCACAGCATGAATCATTTTTGAAAGAACAAGGAAACAATTATGCATTGGAACCTAGTAATCTCATATATAACGGTCCATTTGTATTAGAAAAATGGAAGCATGAACAAGAGTTTCAATTAAAGAAGAATGCTACATATTGGGATCGAAAGAAAGTGAAATTAGACGAAATAAACTTTCATATCGTAAAGGATACAATGACAGCTGTAAATTTATATGAAGCTGGAGATTTAGATCGAGTACCTATTAATTCGCAAGTTGTAGACAAGTATAAAGGGAATAAGGAATTACATATGTCGAGTGATCCTGGAATTGCTATGCTTCGTTTTAATGAAAAAAATACCGCGTTAGCAAATAAAAAGGTGCGTCAATCTATTTCATTAGCGTTAAATAAAGATGATTTCGTTGCTCACTTTATTAATAACGGAGCAAAACCTGCAAGTGGACTTGTACCAGTTGGTCATGTAAATGAAGTGACTGGTAAAGATTTTAGAAAAGAAAATGGAGATATTTCCTCATATGATTTGCAAAATGCAAAAAAACTTTGGGAAGAAGCGAAAAAAGAGCTTGGGGTAGAACAAGTAAACCTAGAGTTCTTAACGTTCGAACAAGATAATGCAATACGTATGGCAGAATATATAAAAGGTGATTTAGAGAAGAATTTGCAAGGGTTAACGATACAAATTAAACAACAGCCATTTAAGCAAAAATTACAGTTAGAACAAATAGGTGATTACGATATAACTATGGCAAATTGGGGACCTGACTATAAAGACCCAATTAGTTATTTAGAGTTATTTACGACAGGGAATCCGAATAATAAAATGAATTATTCTAATGTTCGTTACGATGAATTAATAAAGAAAGCGAAAACGGATTTTGTACTAGATACGGAAAATCGATGGAAAGCGTTGCGAGAAGCCGAGCAGGTATTATTAGAAGATGCAGCTGTGGCACCGCTTTATCATATTGGCTCAGCATATGTACAAAAGGATTATGTAAAAGGAATTGAAAAACATCAATTTGGTGGTATTTATACTTATAAGAATGCTTATATTGCTAATGAATAAATACAAAAAACCTTACTTTTTAAAAGTAAGGTTTTTTACACATAAATTCTATTAAACTGATTTTAATAAAGCGTAAAAATTCGTATCATATGGGATATCATCTTGATACATATAATTTTTTAGAACACCTTCTTTTTCAAAGCCTAATTTTAATAGTACTTTATTAGAAGCTTCATTTTCAAGAAATACAATTGCCCCGATCCGCTTTAAATGAATCGTATGGAAACCGTATGATATAACCTCAGAAACAGCTTCAGTCGCATATCCTTTTCCCCAGTGTTCAGGCAAAAAGGCATAACTTATATTGGCTCGTTTATGCTCAGAAGACCAATCGTGAAAACCAATGGTACCGATGAGTTCTTTCTTGTCTTTTAATTCGATTCCCCATTTTATACCGCTTCTTGCATTGTAGCTCAACTTAAAATTATGAATGATTTGTTTCACTTGATCAACATCTTGTAACGGTTTTTGGCCATAATAGCGCAGTACATTAGTATTAGAAAAGCATTGTAGTATACGTGGTGCATCTTTTTCGGTAAGTTCTCTTAAAATGAGTCTTTCAGTTTTTAATAAAGGAAACATATTTTCGCTCCTTTTCACATGAAAATAGAATGTATTTGTTATTATATAATTTAATCTGAAAATAAAGATTATTCAAGGTGTAAGGGTAGATTTGATTTATGATAAACTTAGATGTGGAATATATTTCAAAAAAGAGGTTTGGAAATGGAAAAAAATTCGATATTAATTGTAGATGACGATAAAGATATTATTCAATTTATTAATGTGAATTTAAAACAAGAAGGTTTTAAAGTTTTTAGTGCTCATAACGGAGAAGAGGCTTTAGAAATAATAAATAATAACAGTATTCAACTTGCTATTTTGGATATTATGATGCCTCAAATGGATGGTATAGAACTTTGTAGAAGGATTAGAGAGAAACATAGTTTACCAATTATGTTTTTAAGCGCGAAATCATCGGATGTAGATAAGGTAATTGGATTTAGTACTGGGGCAGATGATTATATTGTGAAGCCGTTCAGTACAATTGAATTTATCGCAAGAGTGAAAGCTCAATTAAGAAGGTATACATATTTCAATCAAAATGCTCCCCAAGTAATGGAAAAGAAAATAAATATTAGAGGTTTAGAAATAGATGAAGTGTCGAGAACAGTAATGTTATATGGAGAAAGAATCAATCTTACGAAAACTGAATATGATATTTTACACTTAATGGCAGCTGCAAGGAATCGTGTGTTCACAATTGAAGAAATATATGAGAGCGTTTGGAACGAAAGAGCCTATGAAAGTAATAATACAGTAATGGTTCATATTGCAAGATTGAGAAATAAAATTGAAGAGAATCCAAAAGAACCGAAGTTTATTCAAAATGTTTGGGGAGTCGGATATAAAATTGAAGATTAAATCATTACAAGGCATTAGAGCTAAGTTTTTTATCGCATTCATATGTAGCATCTTGTTAGCGACTGTAAGTATAATAGTGTTTCAAATTTTAGTTGGAAATATATATAGTCAGGTTAATGTTTTAGAGGAAAAATATTCATTTTTATATTTTATAGTTTTTTTGATTTTTACTACAACATACTTTGCATGTATGACAAAAACACTGATGAAAAGGTTGTCTCAAATTAACAAGAACCTGAAGGAAATAAGTGACGGTAATTTTGAAATACATATACCTATTTTGAAAAATGACGAGATTGGTGAACTAGCGGCAAATGTTAATAGAATGGCGAAAAGCTTAAAAGAGTCTATCGAGAATGAAAAAAAATCACAGGAAATGAAAAATGAAATGATTAGTAATATTTCTCATGATTTACGAACGCCAGTAACATCTTTAATCGGTTATGCGGACCTGTTAGGAAATAAACTTCATTCGAATGGAGAGGAATGTGAACAGTATGTAAGTATATTAAAGCGAAAAAGTTATGAATTAAAACATCAAATAGATGATTTATTAGAATACTGTCAAATAAATTATAGAGAGATTGAATTACATAAAGATGAAGTAGATATGAAAGCATTAATTGAACAAATCATGATTGACTTTGTACCACAATTAGATGATGCTAATATGAGCTTTTATATTAAAAGTGATGAAGTGCTGCATGTAGAAGTTGATGTAGCACTTATAGTGAGACTATTTGAAAATGTAATAGGTAATAGTATTATGTATGGAAAAGATGGAAAGGAAATTGCAATTGAAATTTCCAATAAAACAATGAATGTTGAAGTAGAAATTAAAAATTTTGGACAATGCATTCCGAAAGAGGACCTTCCTTACGTTTTTGAGAAATTTTATCGTAGTGAAAAATCACGTAGTTCTCATACGGGCGGGAAAGGAATAGGACTTGCAATTTCAAAAAGTATAGCCGATCTCCATCAAGGGGATATCACTGTACGTAGTAACGATAAAGAAACAGTTTTTACTGTGAAATTACCGCAGTATAAAAAAGTAAGAAAGTCGTAAGTATTTCTTTTATATGTCGTAATTTTTACTTTGTATCATTGAGAAAAAGGATATGAGAGTAGGGACGCGACATGTGGAAGGCATTTTTATTAGTAATTATAGTTTCTTTTTTAATTATAAGTTGGATCTTAGTTTATGTAGCTAATGGTGTTACATCAGTTTTTGTTTGGTGGAGTATACAGGCTTTTAGTTTTATTTCAGTTTTCCTCTTGGTAGGATCAGTAATAATATTTTTTTGGAAAGGCATTTTTAGAAAGCGGATAGATAGAACGCTATTTTTAATCATTCTGTTTTCTATCATTGGAGCTTGGCCTGTCGGTTGGTTTGCTAATATAGGTAGAATTGCTTATCCAGCAGATATACAATCTATGAGTCCTAAAGCAGTAGTTCGTTTTCCTTTGAATGAGCGAGCATTAATAGGTTGGGGTGGTGATCGGTTAGAAATGAACTATCACGTTATAAAACCAAATGAAAGGTGGGCATATGATATTCTCATTCCACCTGCTGAAGTGAAAAGTAGTAAGTTAGAGGATTACGGAATATATGGAGCGAAAGTAATGGCACCAGCTTCTGGGACGGTTGTATCAATTAATAATAATGAACAAGATTTAGTTCCGGGATCGGATAATTTTCAGTCAATGGCTGGGAATCATATTTATTTACGACTAGATGAAACGGGCACATTTTTAATTCTTGCCCATTTAAAGAAAGGATCAATTAATGTGAGAGAAGGACAACATGTAAATGAAGGAGAATTTCTTGCTCAAGTCGGTAACTCAGGAAGTTCAAGTGAGCCGCATTTACATATTCATCATCAAAGGCAAGATCCGTCCAAGGTAAGTATGTTTTTTGCGGAAGGATTGCCACTTTACTTTCGAACTGAAAATGGTGTCATGATGCCGGAAAGAGGGACATACATAAGTGGTAACTAGAAGAAAATCATTTCATCCAAAAAGGGTACTCCAAATTAAAATTGGAATACCCTTTTTTCATTACCCTACAAATGTTTGATACAGTAAGAAGATATTTAAAACGATAACGAGTGCTGCAATTATCCAAGCGATAAATGTTGTTATACGGTGGTTAACGAGTGCACCCATAATCTTTTTGTTACTTGTAAACATAATAAGTGGCACTAGTGCAAATGCAATACCGAATGATAAGACGACTTGGCTCATGACTAGAGCGTAAGTTGGATTTACACCTAAAGCGATAATAACTAATGGTGGAATCATTGTAATAAATCGGCGTAAGTATAACGGAATATGCATGCGAATGAAACCTTGCATAATAATATCACCCGACATTGTACCGACAGAAGAGCTAGATAGTCCTGCTGATAAGAGCCCAATTCCAAACAAAGCAGCTGATACAGGACCTACTAAGTTGGTAAATTGAGTGTAAGCAACATCTAAATCTTCAACGTGCAAGCCGTTTTTAAAGAATAGTGCAGCAGCAACAATTAACATACTTGCATTAATTGCTCCAGCAATAACCATTGCAATAATAATATCGATAAATTCGAAACGAAAAATCTTTTTCTTTTGTTCGTCAGTTGTTCCGACCACACGGCGTTGTGTTAATGCAGAATGCAAGTATATTGCATGCGGCATAACTGTCGCACCTAAAATCCCTGCTGCAAGTAATATACTGTCTACACCTTGGAATTTTGGAATAAATAGTCCTGAAAGAAGGGGACTTAATTCTGGTTTTGCATAAAAAACTTGAATCCCAAAAGCAATTACTACAATGAAAATCATTCCTGTAATAATAGCTTCTAGTGGACGAAATCCTCTACGTTGAAATTCAAGGATAATAAATGATCCGGCTGCTGTAATTAAAGCGGCAGGTAGCATCGGGATTCCAAATAGTAAGTAAAGCCCCAATGCAGCTCCAATAAATTCCGCTAAATCTGTAGCCATAATAACTAGTTCACCTTGTATCCATAAACCGATAGACACAGGCTTTGGAAAGTTTTCACGAGCTATTTCGGGTAAATTGTTTCCTGTAGCAATTCCTAATTTAGCTGATAAAGTTTGGATTAATACAGCCATTAAGTTAGAGGCGAGTATAACCCATAATAGTAAATATCCATATTGTGAACCAGCTGCGATATTTGTAGCAAAGTTGCCAGGATCAATATAAGCAACGGACGCTATAAAAGCGGGTCCTAAAAATGGTAACAGTCTTTTCCAGCCTTTTGTTTCTCCACTTAAAGCTAAGTGAGCTGATTGTACGGTTGTACTTTCAGAAGGGAGATGTTCATCTTTTGTTATATCTTTATTCATAGTAGTTTTCCCCTTTAAAATGTTAACTTGATGAAATTATTGTATTTATTCTTACTCATTATTTCAATACATTTAGATATGTTATATGATAATTTCATTTGAACACGAAAGTTTCCTTAATGCAAATTATATGCCTTTATGCAATGGATGGTGTGATAACGTAAAATAAATTGGGAGTTTATGGTGTGATGACGTGGGGAAACATAATAAATTAAAGGGTCAATTTTGAAATTTATGTGAACATAAAGCCGATAATCCAGCATATTAATTGATGGAATTGCATTTGTATGATATATAATATATTGGGATTACAACATAACCATAGTGTTTTGATGTGTAATCTTGTTTTTTATTTTTGTTAACTGATAGAAAATAGTATAAAGAAAAGAAAATGGGATTCATTTTCTTATTATATATGTTTTGATATGAACGTTAACTTATACATGATTTTAAAAATTAGATAGGTGGTAGAAATACATTGGCAACTACAAAACCATACAGAGTATTACTATATTACATGTACACAACAATTGAAAACCCAGAAGAATTCGCGGCAGAGCATTTAGAATTTTGTAATTCACTTGAATTAAAAGGAAGAATTCTTGTAGCGAAAGAAGGTATTAACGGAACTTGTTCTGGAACTGTAGAACAAACAGAGAAATACATGGAAGCAATGAACAATGATCCACGTTTTGACGGTATCGTATTTAAAATAGATGAAGCTGATGGTCATGCATTCAAGAAAATGCACGTGCGTCCTCGTCCAGAGTTAGTTACACTTCGTCTAGAAGATGACATTAACCCACACGAAATAACTGGGAAGTATTTAGAGCCAAAAGATTTTTATGAAGCAATGAAACAAGAAGATACAGTTATCATTGATGCACGAAATGATTATGAGTTTGATTTAGGTCACTTCAAAGGTGCGATTAAACCTGATATCGAATCATTCCGTGAATTACCAGATTGGATTCGTGAAAATAAAGAAGTACTTGAAGGTAAAAAGATTTTAACTTATTGTACAGGCGGAATTCGTTGTGAGAAGTTTTCTGGTTGGTTAGTTCGTGAAGGCTATGAAGATGTAAGTCAGCTTCACGGCGGAATTGTAACGTACGGAAAAGACCCAGAGGTACAAGGTGAGCTTTGGGATGGACAATGTTACGTGTTCGATGAGCGTATTGCTGTACCAGTAAACCAAAAAGAACATGTTATCGTTGGTAAAGACCACTTTACAGGTGAACCTTGTGAGCGCTATGTAAACTGTTCAAATCCAGAATGTAATAAGAAAATTTTATGTTCTGAAGAAAACGAAGCGAAATATTTACGTGCATGTTCTCATGAATGTCGTGTAAGTCCACGTAACCGCTACGTAATACAACATGAATTAACGGAAGAGCAAGTAGCTGCTGCATTAGAGCAAATCGAAGCAGGGAAGTAAACTGAATTCGGATAATAAAAGGGGTACTCCAAGTTTTATTTTGGAGCACCCTTTTTTTATTATCCGGTCCTGTCATTTGTCGGTAAGTCGATATATTAAAAAAATCGCTGATA